>JBELAS010000262.1:0-2696 GCA_049508615.1 Acidimicrobiales bacterium | reverse complement strand
GACCTGAGGCCCGTCGAACGTTGGCTTGCTGCGGTTACGGGGACTCTACCTGGAACGGACGCTGTAGCAGAGCATGCTGTAGCGGAGACGGACGCTGTACCCGCAACGGGCGCTGCACCCGAGATAGACGCTGTGGCAGAAACGGGCGTTGCACCCGAGACGGACGCTGTGGCAGAAACGGGCGTTGCACCCGAGATAGACGCTGTGGCAGAAACGGGCGTTGCACCCGAGACGGACGACGGTTCGGAGGCGACGCTGGCGGCGTTGCCCAGGTCCACCAAGCGCCTCGTCGATACCTACGTGGACACCGAGGACTGGCGGGTGGGCCGAGGCGGCTACGTGCTCAGGGTGCGACATTCCGATGCGCTGGGCGAGGTGACGCTGAAGGACACGGCGTCGGCCACCGCAGGGCTGCGCAAGCGGGTCGAGATCACAGAGCCACTGCCCGAGGACGGCATCGAGACCCTCGGCACTGAAGGTCCGGTGGGCCGGCGCATACGCGCGCTGGCCGGGGGGCGCGCTCTTCGCCCCGTCCTCGAGGTCCGAACCGCGCGCCAGCCGTATGACCTCCTGGTCGGGAGGGAGACCGTGGCCGAAGTCGCCCTCGACGAGACCGCAATCAGCGCGGGTGACGGGCAGCGTCCCACTCACTTGTACCGCGTCGAGGTCGAGGTCGTGCCCAGGTGGGTCGAAGCCCTCGCTCCGCTCGTGGAACAATTGAGAGGCTCCTGCGGGCTCCAGCCCGCCACGCTCTCGAAATTCGAAGCAGGCCTGCTGGCCGCTGGGCTCGAGATCCCCGGACCACCCGACCTAGGTCTAAAGCAATTGCCTCCGAGCCCTTCGGTCGGCGATGTCGCTTACGTCGTGCTTCGCCGGAACCTGGCGGCAATGGTGGCGCACGAACCGGGCACGCGTCTCGGAGAAGACTTCGAGGAGCTGCACGACATGCGGGTGGCGACCCGCCGCATGCGAGCAGCGCTGGCCCTGTTCTCGGAAGCCCTCCCGGTCAGGGCCCAGCACGTGCGCGACGAGCTGGGGTGGCTCGGAAGGATGCTCGGGGCAGTGCGTGACCTCGACGTCCAGCTCGAACGCCTCGAAGAGTGGGCGGGCGAGCTACCCGAAGAGGACGAACGCGCCCTCGACGAGCTGGCAGGGCTGCTCGGACACGAGCGAGAGGTGGCCCGAGACGAGTTGTTGTCGTGCCTAGAGTCCCTGCGCTATGAACAGCTCGTCTCTGATTTCAGCGACATGCTGCGCCAGGGACCACCGCTGTGCTCGGCCGCACGCGCCCCAGCCGTGGCAGTGGTCCCCGACCTTGTGCAGTCCCGGCAGCGCTCGGCGGCGAAAGCCGCCAAGCGCGCGCGACACAGTGGTGCGGCAGACGACTTCCACCAGCTTCGAATCCGCTGCAAGCGCCTGCGCTACGCGCTCGAGTTCGTCTCCGAGATCTACGAGGGCCAGACCGCCAACATGGTGAGCCGCGTCGTGCGCCTCCAGGATGCACTTGGTTTCATGCAAGACGCTCGGGTGGCGGCCACGCGGCTGCACGATCTGGCCACAGCGGATACGACTGGTCTCTCACCCATCACGGTCTTCGCGATGGGCGGCGTGGCCGGGCGCTACCGCCAAGAGGCCGAGAGGGTCAGACGCAGCCTGCCCGGTCACCTCAAGGACCTGAAGGGCTCGCACTGGCAGAAGCTGAAGATCCTCATGGAGCGCAAGCAACTGGAGCTCGACACCCTCAATGGCTGGCCGCTCCCGCCCCCCCAGGCTCAGACGGTGGTCGACGACCAAGCATGGGAAGACGGCAGTGCCCCACCCCTTCAGTAGACGAAGTTTTCGCACTGCGTTCACGTGACGATGACAAAGCGGACACCTCGGACCCTTACCATCGCCTGGTAAGTGGTGTGACCACATGGAGGAGGCGAACGGTGCGCAGACTGCTGATCGGGCTCTCCGAGGCCGTGCACTGGTTGACCGGGACGGGAGCTGCAGTCAACGCGCGGTTCGAGGTCGATCGGGCGACCAGGTCTGTCGCCGACCACGACGCCCAGCTCGACGTGGCGTCGTGGTCCACCTCCCGTCGCGCTGCTTGAAAGCGCCCGCGGCCCGGGTGCTCCCCGCCTCCCCTGGGAGTTACCCGGGCCGGTGCGGCGTAGTGCAGCAACTGCACATCACCGACGAGAGCACCTTTCCCTGACGGACCACCGCGATCGAAAGACACCGACGATCGCAGACGGCGGGCTACTGCCCGGGTTCTCTATCGGGTGCCGTCCGGTCGCATGGTCCGAACCCTGGCCGGCGGTGCGAACGCTTCGTCCGCCTACCGGTCGTTCCCCCGCCCTACAAGCACGGCCGCCACGTGCCGGCTGCGCACGCGGTGCCAAAGTCCGAAGAAGGCAGTCAACACGAGCCCTACATAGAGCACCCATGTCGCGATCTCCAGGGGGGTCGGCTGGCTCACGTATCCGAAGAAGCTGTGCACGATGTCACCGAATGCGCTGTCTTCCGACAGGGCGTGGGCCGAGTTCCACAACGGGTGGGTGAGGACCGGGAGCCACCCGAGCGCTTGGAGATTCTCGACCGCGTCGACGAGCAGGCCGGCGGCGAAGACCATGAGAAGCGCCCCGACGACCTTGAAGAAGACGGCGATATTGACTCGGGTACCGAGCCGGTAGATGGCGAAGGCCAAGGCC
>JBELAS010000261.1:0-2707 GCA_049508615.1 Acidimicrobiales bacterium | reverse complement strand
AGCCCTCACCTGGTGCCCTGCGGGGGACCAGCGTGCAAGCAGCCGACGGCACGCTCGAGCTGCTGATCGTGCAGCCGGCCGGCCGGCGTCAGCAGGCGGCGGCCGAGTGGTTCCGCGGGGCCCGACCTGCTTCGGACGAGAGGCTCGGGGAGTGACTCGGGGCGGACACTCGAACACGGCCACTCGAAGGGCGGGCTGGGAGAGCTAGTCCCGTTAGGCTCGGCGTCGATGCTGCGGATCGCCCCGTCGTTGCTTTCCGCCGACTTCGGCGGCTTGGCCGAAGCGGTCGGCGAGGTGAGCGCGGAGGCGGACTGGCTGCACATCGACGTCATGGACGGCCATTTCGTCCCCAGCCTTACTATCGGTCCGCCAGTGGTGAAGTCGTTGCGCTCTCATACAGGGCTCTTTTTCGACTGCCACCTGATGATGACCAACCCCGGGGACTACTTGGAAGCGTTCCGGCACGCCGGGGCCGACAGTTGCACCGTGCACGTCGAGGTCGGCGCAACCGCCGACCTCTTGGCCGAGGCGAAGGCGTTCGGGCTTCGTGCCGGGCTGGCGCTCAATCCCGAGACGCCGTACGAGGCCATCGAGCCTTATCTCGAAGAGGCTGACCTGATCCTGTGCATGACCGTGCACCCGGGGTTCGCCGGGCAGAGTTTCATCGAGGAAGTGGTACCGAAGATCGCTCGTACGAGAGAGGAGCTCGACCGCCGTGGGCTGTCGACAGACCTCGAGGTCGACGGCGGGATCGACGAGAACACCGCTGGTCTCGTGGTGCAGGCTGGAGCCCGGGTGCTCGTGGCCGGATCCGCCATCTTCGCCGATTCGCGACCGTGGGAAGCGGCGCGCCGGATCCGCCTGGCGGGGGAAAAGGCCCTGGCTGGGCGCAAGTAGACTTGCTGATGCCATGAGACCGGCCGACCCCCCGCCCGACGCGGGCGAGCGGGGCGAGGGCGCAGCCTCGATGGACAGGGCTGCCATGCGTCGGGCCGTGGCGTTGGCGGCGTCGGTCCGGGCCCACACCTCGCCCAATCCTTGGGTGGGATGTGTGGTGTCGGCCGGCGGGGAGTGGTTCGAGGGGGCGACAGAACCCCCCGGCGGGTCCCATGCCGAGGTCGTCGTCCTTGCCGTGGCGGGACAGCGTGCGCGAGGGGCGACTCTCTACTCCACTCTCGAGCCTTGTGCCCACCACGGCCGTACCCCGCCATGCGTAGACGCTCTGCGCGAGGCGGGGGTGGCACGGGTCGTGATCGGCATGCTGGACCCTGATCCCCTCGTTCGAGGTCGTGGGGTGGACCAGCTGCGCGGGGCCGGCATCGCGGTCGACGTCGGCATTGGCGCGGACGAAGTCGCAGAGCAGCTGGCTCCGTACCTGAAGCACCGGCGCAGCGGGCTTCCCTGGGTCGTGCTGAAGCTCGCTTGCACGCTTGACGGGCGTATCGCTGCTCCCGACGGGTCCTCGCGCTGGCTGACCGGGCCCGAGGCACGCGCCGACGCGCAGCGTCTGCGTGCGGAATCGGATGCGGTGCTCGTGGGTGCCGGCACCGTACGCGCGGACGATCCGGAGCTGACGGTGCGAAACGGTGCCCCTGTTGCAGAGCAGCCGCTTCGCGTCGTGCTGGGACAGATTCCTCGTGGAGCACGCGTGGAGCCAGCGCTGGAAATGACCGGCGACCCGGCGACCGTCCTCGGTGAGCTCGGGGCAAAGGGGATCGTCCAGGTGATGGTCGAGGGTGGGGCTCACGTGGCTCATGCCTTCCATGCTGCGAGCCTCGTGGACCGCTACGTCCTTTACATGGTTCCCGCTCTTTTCGGGGGTGACGACGGGGTCCCGATGTTTGCCGGTCCAGGCGCTGCGACCCTGGACCGCGTGTGGCGGGGGAGGCTCGTATCGGTGACATCTTTGGGACAGGACCTGCGAGTGGAGCTCGAGCCGTGTCCCGACGCGTCCGTTACACCGACCGAGGTGGCCTGTAGATGACTCTCGCGCGAATAGAAGACGCGATCGCCGCGATCGCGCGCGGCGAGATCGTGGTGGTGGTCGACGACGAGGACCGCGAGAACGAAGGCGACCTGATCATGGCTGCCCAGGCCGCCACCCCGGAGAAGATCGCGTTCTTCCTGGCGCACGCCTCCGGGGTCATATGCGTGCCGCTCACACCCGAGCGCACCGAACAGCTCGATCTGCCCCTGATGGTGACGAACAACACGGAGTCGCAGAGGACCGCGTTCACGGTGAGCGTCGACTCGCGGCACGGTACCACCAGCGGTATCTCCGCCGAGGACCGCGCGGTGACGATCCGGGCGCTGATAGATCCCCACACGCGTCCCGCAGACCTGAACCGTCCCGGCCACATCTTCCCGCTCCGCTACCGTCCCGGCGGTGTGCTGAAACGCGCGGGTCACACCGAGGCCACCATCGACCTGGCAAAGGCAGCCGGGATGTACCCGGCGGGTGCCCTCTGCGAGCTCGTCTCCGAGGACAAGACCCGGATGGCGCGCCTGCCCGAGATCGAGTCGTTCGCGCAGGCTCATGGGCTCGTGCTGGTGTCGATCGCCGATCTCATCCGCTACCGGCGCCAGAAGGACAAGCTGGTGCGCCCGGTCGCCGGCCCCGTTCGCATCCCCTCGGCCTACGGCGACTTCACGGGGTACGTCTACGAGTCGGTGATCGATAACGAGCACCATCTGGCGATGGTGAAGG
>JBELAS010000260.1:0-2722 GCA_049508615.1 Acidimicrobiales bacterium | reverse complement strand
TCGACCACGGCATCTCGTTCGCAGATCTCGCCGGGACGATCGAGACCTTCACCACGGCCTACTTCGGTCCGGACATCCACTCGAGGTTGCGGCCGTCGTACTTCCCCTTCACGGAACCGTCGGCAGAGTTCGAGGTGACCTGCTCGATCTGTAAGGCCAAGGGCTGCAGAACCTGCTCACACACCGGGTGGGTCGAGCTCGGTGGGTGCGGCATGGTGGACCCCGAGGTCTTTGCCGCAGTCGGCGTCGACCCCGAGGAGTGGACCGGTTTCGCCTTCGGCTTCGGCATCGACCGGTTGGCGCAGATGCGGTACGTGATCCCCGACATGCGAATTCTCCTCGACAACGACGTCCGCTTCCTGCGGCAGCTCTGAGGCGACCCGTGCGCGTCCCTCTGTCATGGCTGCGCGATTTCGCCCCTTTCGAAGGGAACCCGGCAGAGCTTGCAGCGACTCTCGACGACCTGGGCCTCGTGGTCGAGGAGCTCCAGCACGTGGGACGCGGGCTGCAAGACGTGGTCGTAGCGCGTGTGCTCGAGATTTCGTCCATCCCCGGTGCGGAGAGGATCCGTCGCGTGGTCGTGGACCGGGCCGACGGCGAGCCGGTCGAGGTGGTGTGCGGTGCTTGGAATTTCTCCGAAGGCGACCTGGTTGTGCTCGCACCTGTGGGAGCCGTGCTTCCGGGTGGCTTCGAGATCACCCGGAGGAAGATGAAGGGGGTCGTCTCGAACGGCATGTTGTGCTCGGGCGCCGAGCTCGAGCTCTCTGACGACCACGGGGGCATCCTGATCCTGGGTAAACCAGCCGACCAGGCGGGCGACGATGCTCGCGGCAGTGAGAGCCGCCCGTCCGGCACCGAGGCGCCGGAGCCGGGGATGCCGCTCACCGAAGCCTTGGGGATCGAGCCCGACGTGGTGTTCGACATCGCCGTCGACGCCAACCGACCTGACGCCGCCTCGGTCGCCGGGGTGGCACGTGACCTGGCCGCGCGGTTGGACCTGCCGTTCACCCTTCCCGATCCCCCGTGTGCGCTCTGCGGCGAGTTGCCTCCGGCGGCCGAGCTGGTGTCGCTGGAGGTGGTCGACCCCGACCTCTGCCCACGGTTCACGGCACGGGTGCTGACCGGTCTGCGAGTCGGACCCTCACCTCGTTGGATCGCGCGCAGGTTGACACTCGCCGGGATGCGCCCGATCAACAACGTGGTGGACGCCTCGAACTACGTGATGCTCGATCTCGGGCAACCGACGCACCCCTACGATCTCGACCGCGTGGACGGGAGGGGTTTACGGGTGCGCGCAGCCCGTCCTGGCGAGCTGGTGGTGACGCTCGACGGCGTGCAACGCACGATGGCCCAGCGCCCGATCGGCCGTGACGACGACTTGAGGGACTGTCTTGTCTGCGACGCCGACGACGCGGCCATAGGGATCGCCGGTGTGATGGGTGGTGCGACGAGTGAGATCGCCGCATCGACCACCCGGGTCCTGCTCGAGGCTGCGTATTTCGCACCGATGGCGATCGCCCGCACGTCGAAGCGTCTGGCACTTCGGACCGAGGCCTCTACGAGGTTCGAGCGCGGTGTCGACCCGGAGGGAATCGACAGAGCAGCCTTGCGACTTTGCGAGCTGCTCGGGACGAGCGCGGGTGAGACGATGGCAGTCGCCCCGGGGGTGCTCGACATGCGAGGAGGAGTACCTGAGCAGCGGCGGGTGCGCGTCCGCAGCGCGCGAGTGAACGCGCTCCTCGGCAGCGAGCTGTCGGACGGCGAGATCGCCGGGTACCTCGCTCCGATCGGCTTCGGGTCCCGGGTCGAGTCACCGGGTGTTCTCACTGTCACCGTGCCGACCTTCCGCCCCGACGCCGCGCGCGAAGTCGACGTGATCGAGGAGGTGGGCCGCCACCACGGCTACGCGAAGCTGCCGCGCCGGCGTCCCTTCCCGCCGCAGGTCGGAAGGCTGAGCCCCTACCAGCGCGAGCGGCGGTTCTTGCGCGAGATCCTCGCGGGAACGGGAGCCGACGAGGCTTGGACACCGTCACTGCTCGCACCCGAGGACCACGAGCGCGCCGGACTGGCCGGTGAGATGTGGCGGGCTATCCGGCTGGCGAACCCGCTCACCCCGGAGGAGTCCGTCCTGCGCAGGTCCCTCTTGCCCGGGATGTTGAAGGCGCTCGAATTCAATGCCGCGCGGCGTCAGGGCAGCGTCCGGTTCTTCGAGGTGGGGAAGGTCTTTCCGATCCCTGAGACCGACCGCGTGGACATAGCCATGGCACACGAGGATGCGGGGACGTCGGTCGTAGACGAGCGTGAGATGGTGGGCGTGCTCCTCGCGGGCGAAGGTGACGACGCTTCCTCGGCGGTTCGCGTGTGGCACACGGTCGTCGACGCTCTCGATCTGAGGGGTGTCGCGTTGAGAAGTGTCGAGGTCGCGGTGCAGGCAGACGGCGGCCTGGCCACTGTGGGCGGCCTGCACCAGACTCGCACGGCGCAGTTGGTCATTGCCCCGAGCGACGTGGCCGCCGGAGTCAAGGGGAGTGCCGCTGTGACTGGCGCGAACGCAGCGGGCACGGTCATGGGGATGGTCGGCGAGATCGACCCTTCGGTCCTCGAGCGTTTCGGGATCGACACCGGCGAACAACGCGCCGGTTGGCTCGAAGTCGACTTGGGGCTCCTCCTCGGGCGGGTCCCGAGGAATGTCAAGCTCGCGGCGCCGGTCAGCCGGTTCCCT
>JBELAS010000026.1:0-18090 GCA_049508615.1 Acidimicrobiales bacterium | reverse complement strand
GCTCAAGGAGCGATGTCGGCGCCCTCGGCACGCCCCTCAGGCTCAGCGAGTCGCCCCCCGGTGGCGAGGACGGATCCGGCCAGCACGAGTGGGAACCCGAGTCCCAAGCCGAGTGTGAACGGCTCGCCGAGGACGGATACGCCGAGCAAGAGGGCCACCGCGGGATTGACGTAAGTGACGACCGTGGCTCGTACGGCGCCTACCTCGGTGACGAGGGCGAAGAACACGAGGAAGGCAACTGCTGTGCATATGACCGTGAGCCCGGCGACGGACAGCCCGACTTCCGCGGTCACATGACGGGGGAGGTGCGTGAGCGCCCATGGCGCGTACACGATGGCGGTCAACGCGAACGAGACGGATACGACACCGAGGCCGGGAAGATCCGAGAGTCGCCGGCTGAGGATCAAAGGACCGCTCGCGTAACCCACGACCACTGCCGTGACTTCGAGCAGTGACAAGAAGTTGGAACCGCGAACGTTGACACCAGCCAGGACGGCCACGCCCGCGAGGCCGATGCCTAGCCCGGCCAGACGTCTGGCATCGACTTTCTCGACGATGCCCGGCCCCGCCTGATCGTCGGGCCGGCCGACCCTGCGGCGAAGCGCCCCACCGAGCACGACTGCGACGAGGGGCACCGAGGCGACCAGCAGGGCCGAAAACGAGCTGGTCAGGTGTTCCTCCGCGCTCCCGAGTAGCAGCCACGGAACAGCTATCTCGATCGTCGCAAAGGCAACCATCCATCGCCACCGTCGCAGCACCGCGCCCACCTCTCCACGGCGCAGCGCCAGTGGTACGAGTGCCAGCGCAGCGGGCGCTGTGCGTGCGAACACCAACGTGGCCGGGGAGAGGTCCCGCACCGCCACGCGGATCAAGAGGTAGGGGATGCCCCAGATGACACTCAGGGCCGCGAACAGCAACCAGGCACGACGGGTTATGCTGTCTCCTCTCCGAGGTGTGCCGCTCGCACCCTCGGGTCACGTCCTATTCCGGGAGGTGTCGCCAGACGGACTTCGGCAAGAGACGAAGAACAGCGAAGAACATCTTCAAGGGGGCCGGTGACCACACGACGTCCGAGCTCTTTTCGAGGCCCCGAATGATGTCGGCCGCAACAGCCTCGGGCGTGGTCGCCATCGGCGCGGGGGGGCGTCCGGCGGTCATACGGGTGGCCACCCATCCTGGGCGCACGATCGTCACACCCGCACCGGTGGGCCGCAAGGCCTCACCGAGGCCTTGCGCGAACGCGTCGAGGCCCGCTTTCGACGCGCCATAGACGAAATTCGACCGCCGGACACGTACCCCCGCCACCGAGGACAGCACCACCAGCCGGCCGTGTCCTTGCGAGCGCAGCACCTCTGCGAACGCCACCATCGCCGCGCCGGGGCCGGTGAAGTTCGTGCTGAGCACTGAGGCCGTGGCCTTCGGGTCCGACTCGCAGACGTCCTGGTCGCCCAGAATCCCGGCGGCGACCAGGACCAGGTCGACCTGGCCCATGCGGGCGGCTACATCCCGAGCCAGCGCTGCGTGCGCGTCCTCATCGGTCGCCTCCCAGGCGACGGTCTCGACGGATGCGACCCCGAGCGCCTTCAGCTCCTCGGCCACGCCCTGAAGCCTGGTTTCGTCGCGTCCGGCCAGCACCACGTGCTGGAGGCGGCGCGCCGCCAGTCCTCGCATCACCGACCGGGCGATGTCGGAGGTGCCGCCCAGTACCACCGCGGTTTGCGGCATACCCAAAGCGTCGTTCATCTGTCCCATCCTCGGAGTCGTGGCCGACCAAGAACATTCGCTGTGCTCCTACAGCGCGACGTGCTCATCGGCGTGCGCGGGTGGCCCGGCGCGGTCGGGAGTGCTGGCGCGAATCGGCCCGTTCCACAAGACCCAACCGACGCGCCAGGTCAGATACGAGCCTGCTGTCGGGGTCGACCCGGTCCCGGACCTCGCGCCACTCGCCGAGGCGGGGATACATCGCGCCGAGGAGCTCGGGGCGCAGCCGAGAGTCCTTGGCCAGATAGACGCGTCCCCCCGCTTCGGCAATCACCACGTCGAGCTCGTCAAGCATCGTCCCGAGGCCCGGGGATCGTGCAGGAATGTCGAGGGCGAGGGTCCATCCCGCGGCGGGGAACGACAGGGGCCCGGGGTCGGCCTCTCCGAAGCGCTTCAGCACCGCGAGGAAGGAGGCGACTCTCTGGTTGCTCAGCCGCTCGAGCGCGACGCGAAGAGCTTCCTCGGCGTCGAAAGGCACCACGAATTGGTACTGTATGAAACCGCGCGGCCCGTAGAGGCGGTTCCACGAGCCGAGCGCGTCGAGAGGGTGGAAATAGGAGGAGATGGTCTCGGGCTCTCGCGCCCTGAACCGTGGCGCCTTCCGGTACCACACCTCGTTGAACGCGGCCACTGTCAAGGGGTTCAGGAGACCTCCGGGCGGGGTCACCGGCACTTCGAGCAGCACCCGGGGGTCGAACGCGAGCGGGTCGGCGGCAGAGGATCCTGAGAGATCTGTCAGCATGGCGTGCTCTGCTCGCGTCAGCACGGCGCGGCCGAGTCTCCGGCCAGTGGCCAGGCAGTCGATCCAGGCCACGGAGTAGCGGTACTCGTCGTCGCGCGCGGTCATGCGGGCCATACAGTCTTCGAGGTCGGTCGCCCTCTCGGTGTCTACGAGCATGTAGGCGGTCTCGACCCGCAGCAGCCGGATGGTTGCCTCGAGGACGATCCCCGTGAGCCCCATCCCTCCCGCGGTAGCCCAGAAGAGCTCGGAGTCACCTTCGGGGGTGACCTCGTGGGTCCCGGTGGGCGTGGCAAGCGTTAGGGACGTCACGTGCGAGCAGAACGAGCCGTCGCGGTGGTGGTTCTTCCCGTGGATGTCCGCGGCGATCGCCCCGCCGACTGTGACATATCGCGTCCCGGGGGTCACCGGGACCCACCAGCCCATCGGCACGAGCGAGCGCATCAGGGCGTCGAGGCTCGCGCCGGCGCCCACCCGGACCCACCCGGCCTCGAGGTCCGAGTCGAGCACGGCGTCCACGGCGGTGGTGTCGACCACCAACCCTCCGGCCGACTGCGCGGCATCGCCGTAGGAGCGGCCGAGGCCTCGTGCCACCACGGCGCGCCCGGCAGAAGCGGCGAGGTCGAGCAGGTGCTCGACCTCGCCGGGGTTCGAAGGTCGGGCGACGTCGGCTGAGCTCGGCGCTGTGCGCCCCCAGCCGGTCAAGATCTGGTGGGTGGTGAGGGCCCCCGTCGCCATCTTCGGCGAGCCGGGCGACGTGTCCTTCGCCCGGATCACGCGTACACACCGACGGCGAACAGCAGGACCCACACGAGGCCCATGATCTGCAGCGTCCGATCGCCCAAGGCGATGTCTTCGGGAGCGCCTCCCTGGCCGAGTTCGAAGCGCAGCTCTACGTGGAGCACGGCCATGACGAAGGGCACTATCGACAGTTCGAACCAGATCGGATGGTGTCCCACCCCGATCTGGCCGGCGCGCTCGAAGGCCCACAGGCAGTAGGAGGTCAGGGTGATCCCGGCCGCGATCAGGCGTACCGAGCGCAGGAAGGTAGGAGGATACGCACCGAGCGCGCGACGATGGGCGGTGCGCTGCTCACCGAGCTCGGCGTGTTCGGCGCTCCTCTTCCCGGCCACCACCAGCAGCGAGCCGAACGACACCACGATCAAGAACCAGTCCGACAGACGCACCCCGGCGGCGACGCCTCCGGCGATTGCCCGAAGGATGAAGCCCGAGGAGACACAGGCCAGGTCGATCACAGGCTCGTGCTTGAGCCGGAGCGAGTACGCCGCCGACACCGACGCGTAGACGGCGATCACGAGCGCGAGGCGCCCACCGGCCAGCCACCAGGCGAGCCCCACCGAAGCTGCCAGGAGGACCAAGCCCGCGGCGGTCGCGATCATTACGGACACCTCGCCGGCGGCCACCGGGCGGAAGCGCTTTGTCGGGTGATGACGGTCGGCCGCGGCGTCGAGGGTGTCGTTCAACAAGTACGTACCGGAGGCAGCGAGGCAGAAGACCCCGAAGCACCCGCCCGCCCGCAGGGCGACGTGCTGGTGGGAGAGGACGCCTGCTGCCCCAGGGGCCGCGAAGACAAGCACGTTCTTCACCCACTGGCGCGGCCTGGCGATGCGAACCAGTCCCCACCAGACGCGGCGCCGACGGGTCTCCACCTCCCTGGAGCTGTCGACACCGGGCGTTCCGTCCGGCGGCGGCACGGCCTCGGGCACGGTGCCGGTGTCGTTCATGTGGTTCTTTTCGACTGCGTGCACCATGGTCGGGGAACGGGCAGCACGCCACGATCCGGCGCGGCCCGGTTGCGGGCCACGCTACCACCGGCCCCGTCGGTCAACGAGGGGAGGTTCTTGCGGTGTTTCTGAGCACTTGATGAGTACCGTCTGGCGTCCTACGAGGTCACGGTGCCTACACTCGGTGGTCGATGAGACGCCCCTACCGAGTGATCGTGGCCAAACCGGGCCTCGACGGCCACGATCGGGGGGCCAAGGTCATAGCGCGCGCCCTTCGCGACGCGGGTTTCGAGGTCATCTACACCGGCCTGCACCAGACCCCGCAGCAGGTGGTACAAGCGGCGCTCCAGGAGGATGCCGACGCGGTAGGGCTCTCACTGTTGTCTGGTGCGCACCTGACCCTCGTTCCCAGGGTGGTGGACGGGCTGCGGGAGCAGGGTCTCGACGACGTGCTCCTGATCGTGGGCGGGATCATCCCCGAGGCCGACATCCCGAAGCTCAAGCAGATGGGAGTGGCCGAGGTCTTCACCCCCGGTGCTTCGCTGCCCACCATCATCGAACGCCTCACCGAAGCGCTGGAGCGGCGCGAAGAGGCCGCCACCGGAGGCTGACGCCCACCGGCTGGAAGCGACAGGCCATCGGCGATAGATAACGACGAGAGGAAACGAGCAGTGGATCTCTACGAGTACCAGGGCAAGCAGTACTTCGCCCGGTTCGGCATCCCCACTTCGCCCGGCGCGCTGGCCGACACCGTCGACGAGGCGCAGTCGCGCGCCGACGAACTGGGCTACCCAGTGGTGGTGAAGGCCCAGGTGAAGGTGGGCGGCCGGGGCAAGGTGGGCGGCATCCAGCTCGCCGCCGACGCCGAGGAGGTGCGCCGCCACGCGTCGGCAATCTTGGGCATGGAAATAAAGGGTCACGTGGTCAGGCACCTCTGGGTCGAGACGGCCTCGGACATCGCACGCGAGTACTACGCGAGCTTCACCCTGGACCGGGCAGCCAGGCTCCACCTGTGCATGGTGTCCGCGAAGGGGGGCGTGGACATCGAGGAGGTGGCGGCCACCGATCCCGGCGCCATCGCCCGGCGCCACGTCGACCCGGTCGACGGATTGTCGGCCGCGCAGGCCGCGGAGCTGGTGGCCGAGGCAGGCCTCGACGAGGCAGCTCGTGCCCGGGCGGCGGACCTTCTGGTCAAGCTGTACGACTGCTACGTGCAAGGCGACTGCGACCTGGTCGAGATCAATCCGATGATCCTCACCTCCGACGGGCGTGTTCACGCGCTCGACGCCAAGGTCACCCTCGACGACAGCGCCGCGTTCCGACATCCGGAATGGGAGGAGTTCGCCGGCACCGAGGAGCTCGACGCGCGCGAACGGCTGGCGAAGGAGAAGGGCCTCGTCTATATCGGATTGTCCGGATCGGTGGGGATCATCGCCAACGGAGCCGGGCTCGCCATGAGCACCTTGGACGTGGTGAGCCAGGTCGGGGGGAGTGCGGCCAACTTCCTCGACATCGGCGGCGGGGCGAATGCGGACTTGATGGCGGCGGCGCTCGAGGTGATCAACACGGACGACGCGGTACGTTCGATCTTGGTAAACGTCTTCGGCGGCATCACGAAAGTGGATGAGGTTGCAAACGGGGTGGTGGAAGCACTACGCCGGGTGGAGCTGCGCTCGCCGATCGTGTTGCGGCTCGACGGGACCAACGCAGAAGAGGGTCACCAGATACTGGCGGGGCACCTTTCGGATCGGATCGTGGTCGAAGACACGATGGTCGGAGCGGCTCGACGGGCGGTAGCTCTGGCAGGAGGTGCCACGTGAGAGCGCCGAAGGCGAGCGAACCAAAGGGCACAGCAGCTTGCTCGTCGTCGCACTCGAAGAGGAGGCTGCCATGAGCATCTTCGTTGACGAGAGCACCAAGGTGCTGGTTCAGGGCCTGACCGGCAGCCAGGGAAGGTTCCACGGTCTTCGAAACCGCGATTACGGCACAAAGGTGGTGGCGGGGGTCACCCCGGGGAAGGGTGGAGGTGACGTAGACGGCGTGCCGGTATACGACACCGTCCAAGAGGCCGTGGCCGCGACCGGGGCCGACGCATCGTTCGTCGTGGTCCCACCGAAGTTCGCTCCGGATGCGATAGTCGAATCGGCGGCGGCCGGAGTGTCGTTCATCGTCTGCGTCACCGAGGGCATTCCCGCGAAAGACGAGGCGCTCTTCTTCAATCGGTTGCGTCGCGACTACCCCGAGACCCGCCTGCTCGGCCCCAACTGCCCGGGTGTCATCTCGCCGGGCAAGTGCAACATCGGCATCACCTCTGGAACGATCGCGTTAGCAGGTGGGCCGGTCGGCATCGTGAGCCGGTCGGGGACCCTCACCTACCAGGCCATGCATGAGCTGTCTCGACAGAAAGTGGGCCAGACGACGTGCGTGGGCATCGGCGGCGACCCGGTTCCAGGGACCGGGTTCATCGACTGCCTTGCCGCGTTCGAAGAGGACGCCGACACGCGTGCGGTGATGATGATCGGAGAGATCGGAGGTGCCGAGGAGGAGCGTGCAGCGCAGTTCATCGCCGAGCACATGACGAAGCCCGTCGTGTGCTACGTCGCCGGGATGACCGCACCGCCGGGACGCAAGATGGGCCACGCCGGAGCGATCATCTCCGGGCCCGAGGGCACCGCCCGGGCCAAGATGGAGGCGCTCGCCGCTGCTGGTGCGACCGTCGCGCAGAACCCGACCGAGGCGGCGGAGTTCATGGTGGAGGTAGTGAAGAACCTCGCCTGAAGCGCTGGGCTCGGTGAAGGTGCCCTTGTCTTAGCGACGAACGGGCGCTGGTAGCGTGGCCGACGTGCGCGTAGGTGTACTCGTCTCCGGTACCGGGAGCATTCTCGAGGCGTTTCTGGGGGCCGATCTACCGGTGGTGATGGTCGCAGCCGACCGTCCGTGTCGGGGACTCGAGATCGCCGCGCGAGCCGGCGTAGCGAACGAGCTGGTCGACCGCCGGGCCTTCGGCGGGTTCGGCGACTGCTTCGACCGCGAGGCATACACGCGCGAGCTGGTGAAAGTGCTCGCCGCGCACCGCGTGGACCTCGTTGCCATGGCGGGGTTCGGCACCGTGCTCTGCCAGGAGGTCCACGACGCTTATCCCGGACGGGTCCTGAACACCCACCCTGCCCTGCTTCCCGCCTTCCCCGGCTGGCACGCCGTCGAGGACGCGCTGGAGGCCGGGGTCGAGGTCACAGGGTGCACGGTCCATCTCGCCACTCTCGAGGCCGACGCCGGTCCCATCCTGGCCCAAGAGGAGGTGCCGGTCCTGGCCGGCGACACCGTCGCATCGTTGCACGAAAGGATCAAGGAGGTGGAGCGTCGTCTCTACCCAGCGACCGTGCGCCGGGTACTCGAAGAGCTCGAAGGATCTGGCGGTGCGTCCGCGAGCACGAGCCCAGGGGGACTGCACGAGCGTGTTCCGCGGTCCGGGCCCGTGACCCGGGCGGCACGATGAGGGTGCGACGGTGAGGGCACTTCTCTCGGTGTACGACAAGACCGGCCTCGTGCATCTGGCCGAGGAGCTGGCCGGGATGCTCGGAGGCCGCGTGAAGACGCTGCACCCGGCTGTTCATGGCGGCATCCTGGCCGACCGTTCCAAGCCCGAGCACCTGGCGGACCTCGAGGCACAGGGCATCGTCCCCATCGACCTCGTGGTGTGCAACCTCTACCCGTTCACCTCCGACCCTTCGGTCGAGATGATCGATATCGGGGGCCCGACGATGGTGCGCGCCGCGGCCAAGAACCACGCGCACGTCGGCATCGTCGTCGACCCGGCCGACTACGAAGGCGTGCTCGCCGAGCTGCGCTCAGCCGGTGAGTTGTCGGCGGAGACCCGCTGGCGCCTCGCACGTGCCGCGTTCGCCCACACGGCCGCCTATGACGCTGCGATAGTCGAGTGGTTCGACGCTGCTCCCGAGAGCGGCGGCGAGTTGTTGCCGCCCACCTTGCACTTGACTCTCGAGCGTGCAGGCGAGCTGCGCTACGGTGAGAACCCACACCAGCGCGGCGCCCGCTACCGCGTACATACGCGGACCACGTGGTGGGACAGCGTGGTGCAGCACGGCGGGACCCAGTTGAGCTACGTGAACCTGTTCGACTCGGAGGCAGCATGGCGGCTGGTGCACGAGCTGCCCGGCGCGGACGAAGTAGCCGTGGTGATCGTGAAACACGCCAGTCCCTGCGGCGCGGCCGTCGCGTCGACGCTCTCCGACGCCTATCGCCTCGCGCTCGACTGTGACCCGGTCTCTGCATTTGGCGGAATCGTCGCTCTAGGGGGCCGTTGCACCGAAGCCGTCGCCGCGGTGGTGGCCGAGGGCCCGCAGGCCGACGTCGTCATCGCCCGCTCCTGGGACCCATCGGCGGTCGAGGTGCTCGCCGCCAGGCGCAAGGCCACACGGCTCTTGGAGGCTCCCCCGCACACTTCCTCTCAGACAGAAGGGCTCCAGACCGAACGACCGCGCTCCGGGGAGGACAAGGCCGGGGGCGGGGTCGTGCCCCCGCCGTCTCGAGGAGGGCTCGGTTGGGTCCCTGCACGCGCGCTCGAGCTGCGAAGCCTGGGTGGGGGGTTTCTGGTTCAGGAGCCTGATCGCTTCGGTACCGGGCAGGCGCAGTGGCAGGTGGTGACGAAGGTGATGCCGGACGCGACACAGTGGCGTGATCTCGAGCTCGCCTGGCGCGTGTGCGCACGCACGTCGTCGAACGCGATCGTCGTCGCGTTGGCGGGCCAAGCCGTCGGTGTGGGCGCGGGCCAGCAGAGCAGGGTGGAGGCGGCCGAGATCGCAGTGCGTAAGGCGGGCGAGCGCGCCCGCGATGCCGCCGCTGCGAGCGACGCGTTCTTTCCGTTTCGTGATGGGCTCGACGTCCTCGCCAATGCCGGGGTGAAGTGCATCATCCAGCCGGGCGGGTCCGTGCGCGACGCCGACATCGTCTCCGCTGCCGACGAGCATCAGATTGCGATGGTGCTCACTGGCGAACGCCACTTCCGCCATTGACGGCGCGCACGATGCCGGGAGCACCGGTTGCCGACGCGGTGCTCGCAGACGTGGCGCGGCGTGTCGGCAGGCTTGTCGAGGCTGGCCTGACCCCGGGGCTTGCCACGATCCTGGTCGGCGACGACGACGCCAGCGCCGGGTACATCCGGATGAAGCAGGCGAAGGCTTCCGAGCTTCAAATGTTCTCGCCTCACGTGCACCTGCCGGTAGACGCCACGCAAGGCGACGTGATCGCGGCAATCCGCCAGTTCAACGGCGACCCGGCGGTGCACGCGATGTTGCTGCAACATCCCATCCCGCCACAGATCGACTACGAGTCGGCACTCGTAGAGATGGACCCGGACAAAGACGTCGATGGGCTGCACCCGGTCAACATGGGCCGTCTCGCTCTGTCGTTGCCCGGCCCGGTGCCGTGCACGCCGGCGGGCATAGAGGCGCTTCTCGCCCACTACGAGATCCCGGTTTCGGGTCGGCATGTGGTGATCCTCGGTCGAGGTGCGACCCTGGGCCGGCCGCTCGCCCTCCTGCTTTCCCAGAAGCGGCCGACGGCGAACGCCGCGGTCACGGTGGTCCACACCGGTGTACCGAACTGGGCGGAGCACACACGGCGGGCCGACATCGTCGTTGCCGCCGCCGGAGTGCCGGGCATCCTCCGTTCGGAGCACGTCCGGCCGGGCGCGGTGGTCGTCGGTGGCGGTGTCCGCTACCAGGGCAAGAAGCTACTGCCGGACGTCGACGAGTCCGTCTCGGAGGTCGCGGGCTGGATAACCCCGCGCGTGGGAGGAGTCGGCCCGACGACGATCGCCATGCTCTTTCGCAATGCCGTCGAAGCGGCTGAACGCGCTCGCCGAACCCCCGGAGCCGCCCGGCTCCATTGATCCGTAGCGACAGTGTGGCAGCTTCTGCATCGGCCACTGCGGATCCGCAACACGAGCCGGTAGTGCACGGCAGGGTCGGCAGGTCGTGAGGAGCCGCTAGTCGCTTGGCTCCTGGCGTCGGGTCGCCATGCCCGATCGGTCACACCGCCCGAGCCGGCGTCCACCGTGTCGAATACGCTCTCGGGACACCACACGGGCCGACGGTAGAATTTGTGCTCCATGGCATGGATATCCGACCTGCTGGCTCGGGGTCCCACCTACTCATTCGAGTTCTTTCCCCCGAAGAACGACGCCGAGCAGGCCACGTTGGTGCGCACGCTTCGCGACCTCGAGCCCCTCGCACCGTCGTTCGTCTCGGTGACCTACCGAGGTGGACGCGAGTCGCGCCAGCGCACGCACGACCTCGTGGCAGACATGCTGCGCACCACCACTCTCCTGCCGATGGCGCACTTGGTCTGCGTGGCCCATACGCGCCAAGAGCTCGCTGAGATCCTCCTCTCGTTCCGCACGGCGGGCGTGGAGAACTTGATGGCCCTGGGTGGCGATCCGCCGGCTGACCCCGCGGTGGGGCCCGGGGAGCTGCTGCACGCGATCGAGCTCGTGGAGCTGGCGCGGGTGGTGGGCGGCTTCTCGATCGGGGTCGCCGCGCACCCAGCCGGACACCCGGCATCACCGGACATGGTCTCTGACCGTGATTTCCTTGCGGCGAAGCTCCGCGTGGCCGACTTCGCTGTCACCCAGTTCTTCTGGGAGCTAGAGGAGTACACGCGCTTGGTGGGCGACTTGGCCGAGCGGGGTGTGGAGAAGCCTGTGTTGCCGGGGGTCATGCCGGTCACCTCGTTACGCTCGATCCCGCGCATGGCGGAGATGGGCGCCGCCCTTCCGACGTGGGCCGTGACGAGACTCGAGGAAGCTGATGCCGAAGGCGGCAAGGAGACGGTGCGCCGGGTCGGCATCGGTATCGCCACCGACCTGTGCGAGAAGTTGCTCGCAGCCGGAGCGCCAGGGCTGCACTTCTACACGCTCAACCGCTCGAACGCGACACGCGAGATCTATGCAGCTCTCGGCCTGGGCGGCAGCCGGTAGGCTTCGCCTTTGATGGCGCAACGCATCACGCTCGGGTCCGACGGTGACCTCGAAGTCCCCGAGGAGCCGATAGTCCCGTTCATCGAGGGCGACGGCACCGGCGTCGACATCTGGCCGGCCTCACGCTTCGTGTTCGACGCCGCGGCCGCCAAGCATGGCAAGACGATCGCGTGGATGGAGGTTCTTGCCGGCGAGAAGGCTTTCAAGGAGACCGGCACATGGCTGCCCGAGGAGACCGTGGAGGCGTTCAGAGACCACTACATTGGCATCAAGGGGCCGCTCACGACGCCAGTCGGTGGGGGAATTCGCTCGTTGAACGTGGCACTGCGCCAGATCCTCGACCTCTATGTGTGTCTGCGTCCCGTGCGGTGGTTCACTGGCGTGCCCTCGCCGGTATGTCACCCCGAGAAAGTGGACGTGGTGATCTTCAGGGAGAACACCGAGGATGTCTACGCGGGGCTCGAGGTCCAGGCGGGCACACCCGAGGCGGACCGGCTCAGGGCGTACCTGCACGACGAGATGGGGTGGGAGATCGGCCCGAATTCAGGTATCGGAATCAAGCCAGTGTCCGAGATGTGCTCGAAACGTCTTGTGCGCGCGGCGCTCCGTTACGCTCTTGCCCACGGTCGCGAGAGCCTCACCCTGGTGCACAAGGGGAACATCCAGAAGTTCACCGAGGGCGCCTTTCGCAGTTGGGGCTACGAGCTCGTGCGCGAGGAGTTCGCCGACGTGGCTGTGTCCTGGGAGGACTGCGGGGGAGACTCCGGTGACAAGCTACTGGTGAAAGACGCGATCGCTGACATCACCTTCCAGCAGATCCTCACGCGCCCCGAGGAGTTCGACGTCATAGCGACTACGAACTTGAACGGCGACTACCTCTCAGACGCGCTCGCCGCACAGGTGGGCGGGATCGGCATCGCGCCCGGAGGCAACATCAACTACGTGACAGGCCACGGCATCTTCGAAGCCACCCACGGCACCGCGCCGAAGTACGCCGGGCTCGACAAGGTCAATCCTGGTTCGGTGATCCTGTCGGGTACGCTTATGTTCGAGCACATGGGGTGGACCGACGTGGCCTCCGACATCGTGCGGGCGCTGGAGGCCACAATCGCCGAGCGGATCGTCACCTATGACTTCGCCCGGCTGATGGAGGGGGCGACGGAGGTGAAGTGCTCGGAATTCGCCGGTGCCATCGTCGACCGCCTCTGAACCCTCCGGTCCACGTGGCGGCCATCCGCCTCGAGCTTCTAGTCTCGCCAGCATGATGAGAACGAAGCCCCCGGTCCACGTGACGGTCACCGGTGCCGCCGGCCAGATCGGCTACAGCCTGGTCTTCCGCATCGCTTCGGGACAGTTGCTGGGTCCCGACCAGCCGGTCGTCCTGCGCCTGCTCGAGATCGAGCCTGCCATGGGCGCTCTCGCGGGCGTGGCAATGGAGCTCGACGACTGCGCCTTCGGGCTGCTCGCAGGCATCGAGACCACCTCCGACATGAAGACGGCGTTCGACGGGACATCCTGGGCCCTTCTCGTGGGTGCGGTCCCCCGCAAGGCCGGCATGGAGCGAAGCGACCTGCTGTCGGTCAACGGCGGGATCTTCGGTCCCCAGGGGGAGGCCATCGCGGCTCATGGCTCCTCCGATGTGCGTGTGCTCGTCGTCGGCAACCCGTGCAACACGAATTGCTTGATCGCCAGATCGCACGCACCGGATGTCCCCGACGACCGGTGGTTCGCCATGACCCGCCTCGACCAGAACCGTGCTGCCATCACCCTGGCAAGGAGAGCCGGGATGCCGGTCGCTGCAGTGACGCGACTCGCTGTCTGGGGCAACCACTCACCGACGCAGTTCCCGGACTTCGAGAACGCTCGCATGGACGGACGGCCGGTCACCGACGTGATCGGTGACGAAGGCTGGCTCAGGGGGGCGTTCATCGAAGGCGTCCAGCAGCGCGGTGCCAAGGTCATCGAGGCGCGCGGCGCTTCGTCGGCGGCGTCGGCTGCCAACGCGGCGATCGACTCGGTGCGCAGCCTGCTCTCGCCGACCCCCGAAGGAGGTTGCGCGTCGCTCGCGGTGGTGTCCCACGGTGAGTACGACATTCCCGAGGGGCTCGTTTTCGGGCTCCCTGTCGCCTCGGACGGGACGGATTGGCACGTGGTGGAAGGTCTGACCCACAGTGACTTCGCCCGGGAGCGCATCGCGGTGACGACCGAGGAGCTGGTCTCCGAGCGCGCCATGGTCAGGGACTTGCTCCTGGGTCCCTTCTGATCGGGATCCGCACTCGGGCTCCGGCGATCCGGTCCGCACTCGGGCTCGACGCGCGAACCAACGAAGGCACTTTCACCGACTTGTCTTTCGACGTCGAGGTCAACCGCTTCGAGCTACAGCAGGTTCAGGTGACGCCGGATCGGGTTGCTCGGGCGCGGGCGCTTGGAGCTCAGGCAACCGCCCGTGTGGGAACCTCGATCCCGATGCGCGCCAGGAAGGCGAGCTTCTGGGCCAGGGCGCCGCGCCAGGTGTCTAGGTCGGCCTCGAAGTGGGCACGGTCGCCCTCCTCGTAGGCGTGCTCCAACTCGTCGAACGCCGCGTCCTCTGCGTCGAGAAGCTCGCGGTAGCGACGAAGGACCTGGTCGTCGAGCACACCTGGCAAAGTCATCGCGTTCCCCCTTTGGTCCCTTCTGGCGCCCCGGGCGGGCACTCTCCTCCTTCGAGGTTATCCGCGCACCCTCGGAACTGTCAGGGGGGCGAGGACCACCTGCTCGTGCTGGTCCTCGCGGGTTGGCGAGCTGAACGCGGGGGCATCTGCGGCGGCCTCGGCAGCCGAGCGCTTCGTGCGCCGCAGGATCTTTCGGCCGAGCCACGCGACGGGATCGTAAGAGGAGTCGACCACCCGCTCCTTCAGGGGGATGATGGCGTTGTCCGTGATATGGATCTGCTCGGGGCACACCTCTGTGCAGCACTTGGTGATGTTGCACAACCCCAGTCCCATACGCCGGCGAAGCAGCTCGCGTCTGTCGTTGGTGTCGAGTGGGTGGGACTCGAGCTCCATGTACCGGATGAACATCCGAGGCCCGGCGTAGAGCGGTTTGTTCTCCTCGTGGTCCCTGATCACGTGACAGACGTCTTGGCACATGAAGCACTCGATGCACTTGCGGAATTCCTGGCCCCGCTCGACGTCGATCTGCATCATCCGATAAATGCCGTCGGGTTCGGCTGGTTTCGGCGCGAACGGAGGGAGTTGCCGGGCCATCGTGTAGTTGAAGCTGACGTCGGTGACGAGGTCACGGATCACAGGGAACGTGCGCATCGGCGCGACAACCACCGGCTCGTCCTGGGGGAGCTGGTCCATCCGGGTCATGCACATGAGCCGGGGTTCGCCGTTGATCTCGGCCGAGCACGAACCGCACTTGCCCGCCTTGCAATTCCACCTGCAGGCCAGATCGGGTGCAGGGCCCGCCTGGATGCGGTGGACGACGTCGAGGACGACCTCTCCCTCGATCGCGGGCATCGCGTAGTCGACGAACGCTCCGCCTCCAGGGTCGCCGCGCCAGATGCTCATGGTCACCGACGGTTCCTCGTCGGGGCCCGAGACCGGCCCCGTCTCGGGCGTGACCTGCGGTGGGGCTTGCGGGGGGATGTCCTGGTCCACGGGTTCTGCTCCCGGGGTCGTCTCGGGGCTCACTTGGGTTCCTCCTCGAGCAACGCCGCAAGCTCGGCAGGCATGGGCGGCAGCGGCACCTGCTCGAGCTCATAGGTTCCGTCGGCTTGCTGGCGTTGGACCAGGTTGACCTTTCCCAACTCGGGGTCGGGCTTCGGGTAGTCGTCACGTGTATGGCCGCCACGGCTCTCGCGCCGCTCGATCGCGGCCCGGGTCACCAGCCTCGAGACCGTGAGCATGGCCGGAAGGTCGGTGGCAAGGTTCCAGCCCGGGTTGTAGGCGGGCGTGCGGGTCACCGACATCTTCTCCGCACGCTCGTCGAGCTTGTCCAGGTTCTCCAGCGCCTGCATCAGCTCGGTCTCGGTACGGATGAGACCGACCAGCTGCTGCATGGTCTCTTGCAGGTCGCGCTGGACGTCGTATGGGCTCTCCCCGTTGTCGCGTCCGAACGGCTCGAGTGCGGCCTTGCAGATCTGGTCGACCTCGGCCGTCCCGGCGGTGGGAGTCCCGAGACGACCCTGTGCGAAGTCGGACGCCGCCATTCCCGCGCGCCGTCCGAACACGAGCAGGTCCGAGAGGGAGTTGCCGCCGAGGCGGTTGGCCCCGTGCATCCCGGCGGCTGCCTCTCCGGCCGCGAACAGCCCGGGCACCGTGGTGGAGCCGGTGTCGGCTTCCACCCGGATGCCGCCCATCATGTAATGCTGGAACGGGGCTACCTCCATTGGCTCGTTGGTGATGTCGAGCCCGGCGAGCTCCTTGAACTGGTGGTACATCGAAGGTAGGCGTCTGCGGATGTACTCGGGGCTTCGTCGGGTGGCGATGTCCAAGAAGACTCCGCCGTGGGGGCTCCCGCGGCCCGCCTTGACCTCCGAATTGATCGAACGGGCCACCTCGTCGCGAGGGAGGAGGTCAGGAGGGCGCCGGTTGTTGGTGTGGTCGTCGTACCAGCGGTCGGCCTCCTCCTCGGTGGCTGCCGTCTCGGATGCGAACATGGGCGGGATATAGCCGAACATGAACCGCCGGCCCTCGACGTTGCGCAGCACTCCGCCGTCACCTCGTACGCCTTCTGTGACGAGGATCCCGCGCGCGGTCATCGGCCAGACCATGCAGGTGGGATGGAATTGCACGAATTCCATGTCGAGCATGTCCGCGCCCGCCCACACGGCAATCGCGTCCCCGTCGCCGGTGCACTCCCACGAGTTGGTCGTGAACAGCCACGACTTGCCGATGCCGCCTGTGGCCACGACGAAGGCCTTGGCGCAGAACGTGACGAAGTCGCCGCTCGGACGCCAGTAGCCCACGGCGGCGCTGGCGCGTCCATCTGCGTCTTTCAGCAGACGCAGCACCTTGCACTCCATGAACACCTCTACGCCGAGGGCCACCGCCTTCTGCTGGAGGGTGCGGATCATCTCCAGACCCGTGCGGTCCCCCACGTGGGCAAGGCGGGCGTAGCGGTGCCCGCCAAAGTCGCGCTGGAGGATGCGCCCGTCGGAGGTTCGGTCGAACAGGGCTCCCCAGCGTTCCAGCTCGTAGATTCGCTCGGGTGACTCCTGGGCGTGGAGCTGGGCCATGCGCCAGTTGTTGAGCAACTTGCCGCCGCGCATGGTGTCGCGGAAATGGACCTGCCAATTGTCCTCGGGCCACACGTTGCCCATAGCGGCTGCCGCTCCACCTTCGGCCATGACGGTGTGGGCCTTGCCGAGAAGTGACTTGCACACGATCGCCGTCCGTAGCCCTCGTTCCTTCGCCTCGATGGCGGCGCGCAACCCGGCACCGCCCGCGCCGATTATTACGACGTCGAAATCGTGGGTCTCGTGGTCTGGCACGTTTTGTCCTGTCCTTGCCTGTTCGTCCCTGCCTGTCCTTCAGAAAAGCTTGTGGTCGAGGATCCAGCCGGATGCCACGAGCCGGACGTAAAGGTCGGCCAGCGCCACCATTATCAGGCTGGCCCAGGCGAACTGCATGTGCTTGGCGTTGAGCGGCGAGACCAACTTCCACAGGCGGTGGCGGATCGGGTGTTTCGAGAAATGGTTGACGTTCCCGCCGCAGAGGTGCCTGCACCAGTGGCACGACAGTGAGTACACCCACAGCAACAGAGCGTTCGCCACGAGCACGATCGTCCCGATGCTCACCCCTATGCCTCCGTCGCCGGGGAGGCGGAACGCCATGACGGCGTCGATGGTCAAGATGACGTTGAATATCAGCGCGATGAACCAGGTGTAACGGTGAATGTTCTGAAGAACCAACGGGAAACGGGTCTCGCCGGTGTATTTGGCGTGACCGTCGGCGACGCCGCAGCCAGGCGGCGACTGCCAGAAGCTCCGGTAGTACGCCTTGCGGTAGTAGTAGCAGGTGAGACGGAAGCTGAGGGGCCCTCCCAGGATCAATATGGACGGCGAGATCATCCACCAGGTGATGACGAACCCGCCGTGGGCGCCAGCCACGCAACTGCCGGTGATGCACGGCGAATAGAAGGGTGAGATCAGGTCTCGGTGTGCTGCGTCGCCGACGTAGTAGTAGGCGTTCTGGAA
The DNA here is from genome assembly GCA_049508615.1 of Acidimicrobiales bacterium. Classification (GTDB taxonomy): domain Bacteria; phylum Actinomycetota; class Acidimicrobiia; order Acidimicrobiales; family UBA8190; genus Bog-564. The sequence continues at coordinate 664 of JBELAS010000026.1, read as the reverse complement.
CACAGCCCAGGTGGTGTAGACGACGAATGCGGTGAGAAAGGCCCCGGTCGTGAGAGGGTTCGTCCACCAGCTTTCACGGCGAAGAGTGCGCTGGTCGGGACCGCCGCGCACCCCGCCGAGGGTGACAGGTACCGGCTTCAGCTGCTCGACAGTCGTGCTCACGCCCGGCTAGCTCCTCGCGTCCGTATGTCCGCCCGTTGCACTCCGCCATCTCGTCGCATTCACACTCCGACCTCGCTCTCGGCGCGCGAACCCCCACCCCTCCCATTCGCATCGGTCAGCCCGCCAGATCGACCCTTGTCGGGTCGTTCACCTCTCCGTGGAGCCGATGCCACTCATCTTTCCACCTGAGCGCCCGATTGACGAAATTCCGAAGACTCTCGGCCGGGCGCTGAGCCGGTGTGAGCGCGCCCTGGGGGGGGCTAGGGGGGGTAGGGGGGGTGACGGGCGCTCACGGTCCCGGCATAGGCTCGACCAGATGGGCGACGCCTTTTCTCCTGAACCACCGCAGGACCTCCCCTCCACCCTCGGCGAGCTACGGGCTTCTGGCTGGGAGACCGTCCCTGTCCACGAAGAGATCAGAGCTAACGCGGCCTCCCGTATCGCCGACGGCCGTCCGCTGGTCGAGGGGGTGCTCGGCTTCGACGACACCGTCCTGCCCCAG
>JBELAS010000259.1:0-2734 GCA_049508615.1 Acidimicrobiales bacterium | reverse complement strand
GCCGGTGAGAAGCAGGCTGTGACACTGGCAGGATCTGGTGCCAGGAGCATCGGCGCCTCACCGGCGTGGCTCGGGGTGATCGTGCGGGTCGCGAGCCACGTGATGATCTGGACGGTCGTCGTCGTCCCGGTGGTGTCGCAGTTGGCTCACGGCTGGCGGGCCCTGTTCGACGACGCCACCACCTCCACTCGGGCCTTTGAAGTCTTCTCCACTCACTCGTCTCTCCTCGGGCCGTACTCGACCGCCTCTTCGACCGCGTCTCACACCGTTTACGGGCTCGGGCCTCTCATGTTCTGGTTGCTCGCGCTTCCGGTTCACCTGAGCGCCCAAGGGGCGCTTTGGGGAGCTGCCTTCTGGTGTGGCGTCGTGTTCTCGCTGGCGATCGAGGCGGCATGGTCGCGCAAAGGTTGGACCTGCGGCATGGTCGTGGCTCTGGGCGTGGTCGACCTGGCCTGGCAGGCGCCGGACATGTTTGGTCACTCGGCCTGGAACCCGTACTTTGGCGAATCGTTCTTCCTGGCCAGCGTGGTCTTCGCCTGGGTGGTGGCCAGTGGTGGGTTGAGATGGTGGCCGGTCCTGGTGTTCAGTGCCTCGGTTGCGGCCCAGTGCCACCTGATCTTCGCGGTGGCTGCTGTGGCCTTGGCCCTTCTCGCTCCCGTTCTCGGTGTGCTTCGCGAACGTCGCGTCGGTCGATGGCGATGGTTCGAAGTGGGGCTGGCCGTGGGCGTCGTCTGCTGGGTGCCGACGCTCGTCCAGCAAGCGACGGGCCGACCGGGCAACGTCACCGCTCTACTGCAAGTGGGCCATGGCCAGGCGCGCCAAGGGTTGAGTGTGGGTCTTCGCTTCCTCGGTGCCGCCGGCAGTCAGCACCCCATTTGGCTGAGGCACTTCGACGCAGGGTCCTTCTGGTCGCTTACCCGGCTCGAGTCCTCACATTCCCCCGCCTACGGCATATTCGTGCTGTGTCTGGTCGGCTCGATCGGTGTCGTCGCACAGCTGGCCGGACGCAGGGACCTCGCCGACCTGTCAGTGGTCGGAGTCGCCTGCCTCCTCGGGACGCTCATCACCATCGCGTCCGTTCCTTCCTCGGGATACCTCAACCTCAGCTACCTAGTCGTCTGTCTGTGGATCCCCGGCTTGGTCGTGTGGATCGTCGTGGCATGGGCGGCGGCGGAGGTGGCTCGTGTCGGCCTCGGCCAGGTTCGGCGAGGAGGAGCAGCACATCTCCGGGACGCAGCGCGCCGGTGGGACGTCGCAGCCGGGGTAGTGGGCGTGGCCCTCGTGCTGGCGGTCGGCCTGTACGGCTGCGTCGGGCTCGCGACATCCTCGACATCTCAGATCCAATGGGCCGAGGTCGGGGTGATCGGCCCGGCCTCGAAGGCTGTCGAACACGCAGTGCCACGGGGTCCACTCGAGCTCACTGTCGTCACCGACGCAGGGGCTTCGGCCACCTACGGGGAGGCACAGGGCGTCGCATGGCAGCTCACCGCCGACGGTCGCAGCGTCGGTGAGGCCTTTCTCCCAGCCCCGAGCGGCCTGAGCGTTCCTGCGCACGCCCGGTGGCCCGTCGTGACGGTCGTCGTTCGCCGTAGCCGCGTCGTCTCCGTCTCTGCGAAGAGATAGGACGAACCGGGTGGTGGTGCTGGTGCTCGGGCGCGGGCACTGCTTCACCCCCACGTCCCGAGGATCTGTTCGATCACAAACTTGAGTGGCCGAGAGGTATGTGTCGAGGCGCGCTGGTGGCGAGATGGACGCGCACCGGATCAGAAGCGAATCGGTTCCCCGTCGCTGCCGGTGGGCCACCGCCCGAGTGCGGCGTGGGCCAGGGCAACGAGGTAGCAGGCCAGCGATACCAAGGTGGCCACGGCGAACCCCCATTCGATGGCGATGAACACCGCAAGTGCGGCCCCGAAGACCGAAGTGAGGCCGTTCACGCCCCATGCCCACGGGATACCGCCGTGTCGTAGACCGGACAGACGGCGCAGCCCGATGGGCATGGCCATCCCCAGGGTGATCCCGAACGGCGCAAGGATGGCGATGGTGAGCAGCACCCGCGCGGCGAACGGAATCGTGATGAGGTGTCCCAGCAGAGGCTGGAGGAGATATGCGATGACGGCGATGAGGGCGTTCGCCGCCGCCAGGTCGAGGAGCAGGGCTCTTCGCGGGTCGGTCCATCGGGAGGAAAGCCACGAGCCGAGGCCCGTGAAGATCAACAGCGAGCACAGGACCACGGACAAGGCGTATGTCGGAAAGCCCAGGAAGAGCACGAACCGCTGGATGAGCGTGATCTCCAATGTCAGGAAGCCGACCCCGATAGCCGCGAAATAGACGAGTGACGACAAGGGCGGCCGGCTCTTGCGATCCACGAATGCGAGCGGAACCGAAAACCCAATGACGGCGAGGGCGAGCAGGACCCCGACGGTCAGCCCGAGCAGCGTGAACGGCTGGATCGCATAGACGTATCCCTTGGGCGAGGGCTCGAAGAGTCCGCTCAGCCGAATCATGTTGAAGAAGAAAGGTTTGTCGTCGCTCGTGGGGCAGACATCGAGGCGATAGCTGGTGCAGAAGGCCGTGAGACTCGGCGCGCGGTTCAACGACGCCCACGACCCGACATAGGGCCCCCCGGGCGCATAGGCGATCTGATCGCCTCGCTGAGCGGCCAACGTGCGGATCTCGGCGAGCTGGGTGCCGGTGAAGGGCTGCAGCTGGGAGAGTACCGTGCCGGGTACTCCAC
>JBELAS010000258.1:0-2741 GCA_049508615.1 Acidimicrobiales bacterium | reverse complement strand
GGCCCCATTCCCAGGTCGCTGATCGTAGGACGCGTCTTCCTCCGGATCTACCCGATCGGCCACATCGGCTTCTTCTGAGAGGACACCAGACAGCCCGAGCCGACCCGAGGGCGTGCCGACGCCTTCGCGTTCGTGGACCAGGTTCGCTCCCTCGTAGACTCGATCCCGCATGCTGTCGCTTAGCCCGGCGAAACTACTAGTCGTCCTCGTGATCGCATTGATCGTCCTCGGTCCCGAGAAGCTGCCCGAGGTCGCCCGCCAACTCGGGGCGACGTGGAGAGACGTGCGCCGGTGGAGGAGCTGGCTCGAGACCGAGGTGCGCAGCAGCTTTCCGGACCTGCCCCCGACCCATGAAGTCGTGCAGGCCGTCCGATCCCCGCTTGCGTTCCTCGACAGGCTCGCCGATGCACAAGAGAGCCCGCATACCGGTGACGACGCCGCGCTCACGATGCGCGAGCAGCAGGCCGCACAGAGTCGAGCCAGTGGAGAACGGCCCTCCGGGGATGTTCGTGAAGCCGGTACCGCAGGAGACGCCCGTCAAGGGCCGGTGGTCGAGGGCGCTAGCGCGCAAGGCGCCCCCCGTCAGATAGGGGTACGGCAGGCTGGCGGGCCGCGCGAGCCGCCGGTGGTTCCCGACGACCCGAGCATGAACTGAGCATCGGCGCGCTTCACGGCCATGGCCACGCGTCTGATTCGCCTCCGCAGCCGCCGGCCCCGCTCGTCGCCCGACGCCATGACGCTCGGGGAGCACCTGGGCGAGCTGAGACGCCGGTTGGTGGTGACGGTGATCTCGTTCGTAGTGGCTGCGACCGTGGCGTTCGTGATCTACCCGCACATCCTCAACTTCCTGAAGGCACCCTACTGTCAGGTTGCTGGAGCAAAGCACTGCCAGCTGTATGTGACCGGGCCACTGGACGGCTTGGCGCTTCGGATCAAGCTCGCGGCCTACGGAGGGATGTTCCTGTCCTCGCCGGTGATCCTCTGGGAGCTCTGGCGGTTCGTCACCCCCGGGTTGCGGCGGAACGAGAAGCGCTATGCGGTGCCTTTCGTCTCGGCTTCGATCGTGCTCTTCGCCGGTGGAGCAGTGGTCGCGTACTTCGTGTTCTCCCACGCCCTGCAATTCCTCCAGGGCGTTGGAGGTCCTTCACTGCACCAGATCTACGACCCCAACAAGTACCTGAGCTTGATGGTCGCGCTGATGACGGTGTTCGGTCTCACCTTCGAGTTCCCGGTCCTGCTCGTGTCGCTCGAGCTCGCCGGTGTAGTGCGGCCGGCAAAGCTCGTCTCGTGGCGACGTTGGGCGATCGTGCTCATCACACTCTTCGCCGCGATCATCACTCCGAGCAGTGATCCTTTCTCGATGCTTGCGCTTGCCGTACCGATGTACGTCTTCTACGAGGTCTCGATCCTGCTCGGCAAGTTGCTGGGTCGCTGAGGACATGGCTCGCAAAGGGCATTGGCTTCGTGGGTGCTGAAGTACAGCGCGCCTCGGAGGTGCGCGCCGAGTTCGGCTTGCGTCTCGGCTTCCAGTTGGACCCGTTCCAGGTGAAGGCTTGTGACGCGCTCGACACGGGATCTTCTGTGCTCGTGTCGGCCCCGACCGGTTCGGGGAAGACGGTGGTCGCGGACTACGCGGTCGCACGTGCCGTGGCCGGCAACCGCAAGGCTTTCTACACGACCCCGTTGAAGGCCCTGTCGAACCAGAAGTTCGCGGAGCTGTCCGCCGTGTACGGGCGCGAGCGCACCGGGCTGCTCACCGGGGACGTCTCCCACAGGCCGGACGCGCCCGTGGTGGTGATGACCACCGAGGTCCTGCGGAACATGTTCTTTGCCCGTGCACCCTTGCTGAACGGGCTCGGGCTCGTCGTCCTCGACGAGGTGCATTACTTGCAGGATCCGTACCGGGGGGCGGTGTGGGAGGAAGTGATAGTCCTCGCACCGCCCGAAGTGGTGATGGTCTGTCTGTCGGCAACGGTGTCGAACGCCGAGGAGCTGGGAGCTTGGCTGAGCAGCGTGAGAGGTCCCACTGAGGTCGTCGTGGAGCTGCGGCGTCCGATCCGGTTGCGCAACCACGTCGCGATCGCCGAGAGGAGGACCAGGGAGGTGGACCTGGTCCCGGTGCTCGGCGAGGGGCGCGCCCATCCGCGAGCGGTGGCTCTGGACGAGCGCGTGGCACGCATGGCGCGCCGTCCAGGGGGGCTCAGGCATTCGCGCCTCGTAACGCCCAGGCGCACGGAGATGATCGACGCCCTCGCGCAGCGCAAGATGTTGCCGGCGATCGTCTTCATCTTCAGTCGCGCTGCCTGCGACCAGGCGGTCGCGCAGTGCCTGACCGATGGCCTGCGGCTCAGCACGCCCGCGCAACGCGAGGAGGTCCGACGACGTTGCGAGTCCCACACCGAAGGCTTGCCTGACGAGGAGTTGAGCGTGCTCGGGTACGGCCCTTGGAGCGCCGGGCTCGAGGCCGGGATTGCCTCCCATCACGCGGGATTGATCCCGGCGTTTCGCGAGGCGGTCGAGGATTGCTTCTCCAGTGGTCTGGTGGGCGTCGTGTTCGCTACCGAGACCCTGTCGCTCGGAATCAACATGCCGGCGCGGACGGTGGTGATCGAAAGGCTCTCGAAGGTTCGCGAGCACGGCCGGGCGGGGCTGACTTCTGGAGAGTACGCCCAGCTCACAGGGCGCGCCGGACGTCGCGGCCTGGACTCGGTGGGCCACGCGGTGACGTTGTGGACGCCGAA
>JBELAS010000257.1:0-2758 GCA_049508615.1 Acidimicrobiales bacterium | reverse complement strand
GGTGCCAACATTGTGATGAAGTCCTCGCGCGCGTGAGGCCGTAGGTCGCCAGTGCGCAAGTCAACTGTCCCGTTCTTCGCGTTGATCAACCACGGGTTCGTATCGAGGTCTGCGGCAATCACCGGAATCCCCGGCTCCGTCTGCGCCACCTTCACCATTGCCGTGAGCTTGGACGATGCTTCACAGGAGACCGCCCATTCGCTCAGGTTGTAAGCACGCGAGCGAATCGCAGCTTCTGCTTTGTCGTCAGGAGCAAAGTGAGCAGTCGACCACACGATGTCAGCGTCCCGCTTCCAGGTGCTGGCGATTCCCTTGGCTCGGTGCTCCACATCACCGATCGCGTCCCTGCGCCATCGACGACCATCCCACACCAGCCACCCAACGCTCGGGCAGTACTTCAGGTCCTCGCCATAAAGTCGGAATAACCGCTGCGCGTTCCCGAGGTCGGTGAGGTGACCGTCGCCTCGCCAATGGACCAGGAGAAGGTAGAAGAAGTACAGCACCGTGCCCCACTCGGCACCGCGCTCGACGAGGGCGTCCCAGAACCACCCCAGAGGAATCGCCAGATCGTCCAGGGCGCTCGCTATGCCCTCGATAGCGTGATCGTTGAACTCGATGATGTCGCCGTTCGCTCCGACATGGACCCCGTGGCTTGCGTCGACTTGCTCCAGCGCTCGTCGTAACCGGTTTGCTGCCTTACCCGACCCGAGCGATGTGACGGAAAGCTGTGGAGTCCTCGTTGCTGGATCGAGGCCCGAGCGGCCCTGCCAATCTTTCTCCGCGTTGTAACCGTCGAGGAACGGCTTCCGATCCTCTGAGGGCATCTTAGGAAGAAAGGCCAACACCTGATCCCACGACATGTGCTGATCGAAAGCGTGGCTACCTAGGTCATAGGCCCAGCATCCCCAGGAACGCAGGACGCAGAACGAGGCGGGGTTGAGATCGACGTGGGTTCCGGTCCATTGCACAGCTCCACCAAGTGGCGATAGCTCAGGAGGGGGTCGGGACTCGCTTGGTGAAACAGGGTGCGGATTGGCCTCCCTGTCAATCTCAAGTCGCTCCCGATCACCGTCGGGTTCGGGGAAGGAGGTATTGTTATTGGCAGAGCGCTCCACCGAGTTCTCATTCGACGCCCCGGTTGCTGCCGGGGCGTCATCGTCGGCGCTCATGTCCGCCTCGCTTTCGTGACACGCGCTTTCGCGCTCCCCGTTGAAAGTGACGGCGACGCCGTGATTGGTCGCGCCGACACCTCGTTGCCCCAGACCTCCCAACCGGGCCGCTGGCGACGGGCGAAGAGTTCGAGGTACGGCCCTGGGCTCGCGCGCTCGATCATGTCGAAAAAGCTGTCCGGCTTTTCCGAATGCCTGGTTCGGGGCGCAAAGTGCCAACTCGCGATGTCGTTGCGCAAGAGCTTGAGTTTGCCTCGCACGCCGAAGAGCACCGGCTCGTGCGCCCCGCGAAAGTAGTTGCCCATCCCCATCTGCGGCTTTACCCAAGCGAGTTCCACTTTGTAGCTAAAACCCCACGCCTCCATCACCACAAATGCCTCCCGAAGGAACGAGGAAGTGGTACACAAATAGAGACACGAGTCGTCCGCTGCGATGTTTACGACGCGCAGTTCGCAGATCTCTTCCAGTGTCATTGTTCGGTAATGGTTTTCGGCGGCACCGCGGCTGGCGCGGTTCCGGTACGGCCAAGGAGGGTCCGCGACGATGGTGGTGTACGGCCCCGAGGGCAGAGGCGGCGTTGCCCCATCGTGGACGCGGCCAGACCTGTTCATCGCCCCGCCTTCTGCGCGAGCCTTGGCCGAGGCGCCGTGCGAGTTCAGCGCGGCTACTGCTTTAGCAAATCGACCAGCGTCGGCCTCCACACCAATGAACTGCCTGCGCCGATTTGTGGTAGCCAAGCCGTACGTCCCGTAGCCAGCGAACGGATCAACGACTAACGCTCCCGCTGCCGTCAGCTTGTCGAGTAAGTAGTCAGCAGGTGCCTCGTCCTGCCGCCACCGGAAGCCTTTGGTCATCGTCGACGGTGGAGTCGTGTCTTCGTGCCATTCAATAACACCGGATGGCCAAGAGCCGTTGCTGTAGACGAGCCACGGCTTCCACGTCTGGAAGATGTGGCGACCCATGATGCGGCTGTTCTGCCCCGGCATCGGCTGGCAGTAACACCAGCCGTAGCTCACGTGTTTACAGAGCAGGGACAGCACCTCGGGAAGGAATATCTGCCCAGTGACAGCGATGAGTACACCCTGAGGCTTCAACAGCCGGGCTGCGAGCTTGGCGAGGTCGGACCACAACGGCAGGGCCTCGGACGAGTACGGAGGGTCTGTCAGGATGGCGTCGACCGAGCCGGGCTCAAGCGTGCCCAGTCGGTCGCGGAAGTCGCCGTGCATCATCTTCCACCCTGGGCCTGCGGCGTCGGCCACCGTCTTGTCTAGCGTCACGCGCCGTACCTCGGCCTCTCGCTTCTGCGCGACTCGACGTTCCAGTTGGCGCTTAGCAGCATCAAGTGACAAGTCTTTGGCCACTACCGATTCAAGAAGGTCGGGTGCTTCCTGAGCGATACGCTTGGCATCCTTGACGTACCCGGTGGAGACGCAAGCCTCTTCGGCAGCTCTCTCGGCTGCGATAATCGGGGCAACTTCTAGCCGATTTTGGCCAGAAGTTGAGAGGTCCGTCCGAGTTCCCTGTTGTTCCTTCGCCTGCTTGGCCCAGAACACCTCGCGTCTCACGCCAACGATCGCGGCGCGCTGTGA
>JBELAS010000256.1:0-2770 GCA_049508615.1 Acidimicrobiales bacterium | reverse complement strand
CTCCGCCATCTCGCGCCAGCAGACGACATCGAAGAAGCTGGTCGCCTCCTCCCACTCTTGGGTTTGGCGGTTCATCCATCGGCGATTCACGGCAAGACCGAAGCCGGTGGTGGCCTGCCCGGTCGGCGTGAACCGGAGTTCTGGGTCGCGGGTGATGTTGCCGACCAGGACGACGTTGTTCCCATTAGCCATGATGCTCCCTCCGCTCTACGCGCTCAGCCGGCGGCCGCGCCAGCGGCACGCCCCGGTGCCCCAGATGGGGCGCGCCCTGCGACCTTGTCGGGCAGCCGCACGATCTTATGGCGGAGCACCTCGTCGAGCAGTAGGAGGAAGCGGTCGAGCTCAGAGGCGACCTTCGGCTCTGCGCTGAACTGAACCAGCACGTAGTAGCCCTCGCGCCGGTGCTTGAGCTCGTAGGCGAGAGTGCGTCTCCCCCAGCGGTCGACGGTCCCCGGGCTCCCCCCGTTCACCTTGACGAGGTCGAGCAACCGCTCGAGGAACGACTCGATGACCGAGTCCTCGAGCTCGGGCGCGAAGATGATCACAGTCTCGTAAGGCCGCACGCGCGGCTCACCTCCCTCCGGACCCGGAGCTCGTGCCCCGGGGCCCTGCACGTGCAAGTCCGTACGGATCCGCAAGCACAGAGCAGGGTCTTCTCGACGAACCGGTCCGCTGACGCGTGCTCGACCCGGTCATCGTAGCTGAAGCGTGGACCTCCTCCTGCAGCACACTGGCCGGCGACGTCGCCGCCGCCGGCCGTGCGCGTCGCACCCGCCGTGCCCTGGGCAAGACCCCAATCCGTCTTTCTCCAGACGGTGAGCCGCATTCCCGCCGCTGGTCGTGCCTGGCGCCTGCGTCGCACCACGTGGTCAGACGTGATAGGTCTCGGCGTCAGAGGGGAAGGTACCGGCACGTACGTCTGCGGCCCAGGCCCGCACCGCGTCGGTGGCCACCTGTGAGAGCTGCGCGTAACGGCGGACGAACTTGGGAGGCTTGTCCTCGTTGAGCCCCAGCAGGTCGTGGAACACGAGAACCTGCCCGTCACAGTTGGGGCCAGCACCGATCCCGATCGTGGGCACCTCGACCTCAGCGGTCACCCGGGCTGCGACCACGTCGGGAACCCCCTCCAGCACGATCGCGAAGCAGCCCACCGCGACCAGGGCCTTGGCGTCCTGCAGCAACGACTCAGCCGCGGCCTGCTCCTTCGCCTGCACCTTGTAACCGCCCATCACGTGCACCGACTGTGGCGTGAGACCCAGATGACCCATCACGGGTATCTCAGCGCCCAGCAGCGCCTCGATCATCGCGAGGCGCTGCCGCCCACCCTCCAGCTTCACCGCCTCCGCGCCGGCGCGCACCAGCGTGGCAGCGTTTCGCACGGTCTCCTGAGGCGAGAGGTGGTAGCTCAACCAGGGCATATCCCCCACCACCAACGCGCGCGGTGCTGCACGGCCGACTGCAGCAACGTGGTGGGCCATCGTCGCCACGTCCACCTGGAGGGTGTTGGCATATCCGAGCACGTTGTCGGCCACCGTGTCACCCACGAGGATCACGTCCACTCCCGCTGCGTCACATATGCGCGCGCCCGCGGTGTCGTAAGCAGTGAGCATGACGATGGGCTCGTTGCCGCGCACACGTTTGCGCGCACGCACCTTGGGTACCGTGATCTTCTCAACCACGACAGGCTCAGCCATAGCAGGCCTCCTTGCCGTCCAGCGCTCGGTGGCTGCCGGCGGCGGGACCGGTTTCCGGTTCCATCCTACGGTGCCTCGCGACACTGCGCGTGCCCGGCACCGCCAGGCGGCGCGAGCGTAGAAGATGCGCGACCAGGCATACGACCGCGCCCGCGCACATTGCCTAGGAGAGACGGGCCACTGCCAGCGCGGTGGCGAAAAGGACCATGCTCCACGACGTGGCGCGCAAGGCACGCTCGAGCGGGGCGAGCAGCGTCTGCTCCTCGATCGGCGTCGTAGAGCCGTCCGCCATGTGCATCGAGCCGTCGACAGCCACTACCGAACGGCGCACGCGCCGGGCGGGCGTGCTCAAACTTCGCTGGGCATAGGAAAGGGAGAAGGCGCCCACTGCAGCCAGAAGCGGCGCCAGCCGCATTGTCGAGGTCTCGGCCACATACGCGCACAGCAACGGGAAGGATCCCCACGCGGCGGCAAAACCCGCGTCGGTGTGCACAACGCCTCCGAACAGTTCCGCGTTGTAAGCGACCACGAGCAGAGGACCCACCACTATGAACGGAACCAGCACCAGCCCGACCTTCACCACGCCCAGCACCCCGAGGACGATCGCACCGGCCAGCCCGCACACGGCCACACCGGCGAGTGCTCCGGCCGGGATCGTCGTGCGCAGCGGCCTGCCGTGCAGTTCGTCCAGGGCGTGCGCGGCAAGACCCACGGCGAAGAAGAAAGCGAGCACGCTAGCCACGAGGCGCACGGCACTCGGACGAGGGGCGAGGGACGCCCCCACCACCACGTAGGAGAGGTGCCAGGCGGTGTAGGGCGGATGCAGCAGGGTCCACCAGTCGCGCCACCCCCCGCCACCGGCGGCGTAGTACGCAGGCCGAACGCTCTCAGGCACCCGCGACCCCTCAGGCACCGGCGCGCCCTCGGGTGCCGGGGACCCCTCAGGCACCGGCGCGCCCTCGGGTGCCGGGGACCCCTCAGGCACCGGCGCGCCCTCGGGTGCCGGGGACCCCTCAGGCACCCGCGACCCCTCAGGCACCGGCGCGCCTACCCCACATCACGAGCCCCCCGCCGAG
>JBELAS010000255.1:0-2778 GCA_049508615.1 Acidimicrobiales bacterium | reverse complement strand
CGAGCGGCACCATCCACCCTGACGGAACGGTGGGCGCCGTAGGGGGAGTCGAGCAGAAGACGGTGGCCGTAGAGCGAGCCGGTGCATCGGTCTTCCTCGTGCCGGCTGACCCCCTCGATCTCGCCGCTGCGAGGGCCAAGGCGACGCCGAACCTGAAGGTGCTCGGGGTCTCGTCGCTCCACGAGGCTCTCGTCGATCTCCAGCGCCTGGGCGGGCACCTGGGCAGCGCGGCCACCGGTCCCCCTGCGGGCCAGGGCGGCCACAAGGTGCCCTACGACTGGCAGGATTCACCTTGGACTTGAGTGCGCCGTAGTCTTTGGCGGTGCCTTCACCGACGGGCGACGCCGCCAGCATCTCTTGATGGTCGACGACCGTAGGCTCACGATCTCGTCCTCGTCACGCTTGCAGGCTGGCGAAGTAGCCAGACGTACCTTTGGTATCACGCGGCGCGGTTTCGACCCGTCCCAGGTGAAGTCGTATCTCGAGCAAGTAGGGCGCGAGATGATGGCCGCGGAGGAGCGCGAGCACGAACTGCGTGAGCTGCTGGCGGAAGCCGAGCGCAAGGCGCAGAACCCGGTTCTCGACGAGGCGACGCTCATCTCGGCACTGGGGCAAGAGGCGGCGAAGGTGTTGCGTTCCGCTCACGATGCCGCCGCCGAACTGCTCGGGCACGCAGAGGCCGATGCCAATCGCATGGTCACCGAGGCGCAGGAGGAGGCCGGGAAGCTACAGGCGCAGACTGAGCAGCATGCCTCTGACCGTGCCGCGCAGTCCGAGGCGGCCGCCGCAGAGACGCGACAGCGTGCCCAGGAAGAAGCGGCGACCAGGGTGGATACTGCGCGTGTCGAGGTGGAGGCGCTCATCGAGCAAGCGCGAGCGGAGTGCCGGGCGATGCTCTCCGAAGCACACGAGCTCAGGGCGCGCGTTCTCGGTGACCTGGCACGTCGCCGGCGGGTTCTCCACAGTCAGATCGAGCAGCTGCGCGCAGGTCGCGATCGCCTGGCTGAGACGATCACCGGTGCCAGGCAGACAGTCGACCACATCACCGAAGAGCTCTTCAGGGCCGAGGACGAGGCGCGCATCGCGGCAGAGGCCGCGGGACGCCAAATAGCCCTTCAGACGGAGACCGGCGAGCTCCACCCATCTGTCGCCGCCGGGACCGCTCCGGTTGCCGAGGAGATAGGAATGGCGGCTGACGAGCAACCAGAGCAGGTCGTCCGAGAGCCGACAGCTTCGGAGAAGACCACCTCCGAGGCTGTGGCTGTGGAGGAGATCACAACGGTTGCGGTTTCCGAGCAGGGCGACGGGTCAACTCGCAGCCAGACGGTCGAGGAGCTCTTCGCCCGCTTGCGTGCCGAACGCAGCGCGGAGGCGACCGTCGTAGCTGCCGATTCCACAGATCCTTCGCAGGAGAGTGGTGCAGAGATCTCGAGCGCGGCGGTTGCAGGGGACAGCGCGGCGGTTGCAGGGGACAGCGCGGCGGTTGCAGGGGACAGCGCGGCGGCTGCCGGAGAGAGCGCCGAACCCGAAGCACCCGAACACACCGAGGAAACCGAGCACGAACCACTGCTGGCGCAACGCGACGACACGTTGGGGCCCATCGTGGCTACGCTCGCACGGCGCCTCAAGCGCGCACTGACCGACGATCAGAACGACCTCCTCGACCGTCTGCGTGCCAACAAGGGCTGGGGGCCGGGCGTGCTGCCGCCCAAGGCCGAGCACATCGAGCGTTACGCGCGTGCGGGTTGGGGGCAGTTGGTTGAGGCTGCGCAGTCGGGAGCCAGCTTCGCAGGCGGCAAGTCGGAGGAGGCGCCGAGCGTAGACGACATCGCCTCCGACCTCGCTGCGGCCATCGTCGTCCCGCTTCGCCGACGCCTGGAGGGTGAAGGTGCAGGGGTCGAGACCGGTGATGACGCCGCTCTCGTCGAGCACGTCGGTGCAGCGTTTCGCGACTGGAAGGGAGCGCGGGTCGAGCGACTGGTGGGAGACGAGGCCGTGGCAGCCTTTTCTCGTGCCGCCCTGGCGGTTACCCCTTCCAGCGTCTCGCTCAGATGGGTGGTCGACGACGAAGGGGCGGAATGTCCCGACTGCGACGACAACGCGTTGGCAGGTCCCGTGCCACGCGGTGAGGCGTTCCCCACCGGTCATCCACATCCGCCGGCGCACGCCGGCTGCCGCTGCCTCCTGGCCCCGATGGACGCGTAAGCTACGCCCTCGTGCGACGCCCGCAGGACCTGCCTTCCAGACCGCGTCGAATCACACGGCAGCGCCGGCTGTGGATCCTCATTGGCATAGCCGTCCTGATCGTCATCATCGCCTCACTGCGCTCGATCGCCATCTTCTACACCGATTACCTGTGGTTCGGCTCGGTGCGCTTGAGCGGAGTCTGGAGACACCTGCTGGCGGTGAAGCTCGCCTTGTTCTTCGGATTTGCTGCGATCTTCTTCGTGGCGCTTTGGGTGAGCTTGGCGGTGGTTGACCGGGTGGCGCCGAGCCAGCTGGTGCTCGGCCCCGAGGACGAACTGGTCCGCCGGTATCAGCAGCACGTCGCTCCGCGCGCCCTCCTCGTGCGCAGCGTGGTCGCTTTGGTGGTCGCCCTGATCGCCGCCTCTAGTGCCATCGGTCAGTGGAGCAACTACCTGCTCTTCGTCGACGGTGTGTCCTTCGGTGGCCCCCATCCGAACGACCCGCAGTTCCACAAGAACATCGGCTTCTTCGTGTTCAAGCTCCCCTTCTTGTCCTTCCTCGTCTGCTGGGCGTTTGTGTCATTGGTCGTGA
>JBELAS010000254.1:0-2779 GCA_049508615.1 Acidimicrobiales bacterium | reverse complement strand
CGCGCAAACGATGAGCACTGCTGCAGACCAGCTCCGGGTGGCGTCGGTGGCGATGGCGTTCCCGTCGTTCGCCGCGGTGGTGGCGCAGCCGACGGTCACCCTGCCCATCGCCGGGACCGTGACGAACTACGTCCGCCAGGTCGGTTCGGACGGGATCGTCGGTGTGAAGTCCGGTTTCACCCAGGCGGCGATGGGGTGCCTGGTCCTTGCCGCCAAGCGTCAGGTCGACGGCCACGAGGTGCTGGTCATGGCAGCGGTGACCGGCCAGCTCGGCCTCGATCCGCTCGAAGCGGCTGCGAGCGCCACGATGCCGTTGATCGAGGCAACGGCGGCGTCGCTCCGGGAGGTGCCGGTGATCGATGCTGGCAAGCGTGTGGCTGCCGTGGTCACTCCATGGAGCTCGATGGCGGTCGCGGGCATCGCAACCGGCTCGGTGAGCGCGCTGGCGTGGCCAGGCGACACGGTGCTCCGTTCGATGAGCTGGACCCGGGTCCGAAACCGCGCCCCGGCTCGAACCAAGTTGGGGACGGTCGAGGTCACGGTGGGTCCGGAGCACCTGAGCGTGCCCGTTCGCAGCGTGAGTCCGCTCCCCGGCCCGTCTCTCGCCTGGCGCCTTGAGCATCTCTGAGCCCCTTCTCGAGGAGCACCCAACCTCGAGTCTCCTCGAGTCGGAGATCAGCGGGAGTCATCGAGCGCTATTGAGCCGACCTCTCGAAGCGAAGCTACCCTGACGGTGTGCATGCACGCGCCCCGGCCTCGACGGCGAACCTCGGTCCGGGCTTCGACTCGCTAGCCCTGGCGCTCCAGCTCTACGTCGAGGTGGAGGTGGAGCCGGCATCGAAATTGACCGTTCGAGCCGAGGGGGAGGGAGCCGAGCTAAAGGAAGACGCAGGGCATCTCGCTGCCAGGGTGGCCATCGACGTCGCGGGGCACGACAGGCTGGCCATCACGATCCGCTCCGAGATCCCGGTGGCTCGAGGCCTCGGGTCGAGCGCCGCCCTCGCTGCCGCTGCCGCGGCCGCCGCCGGCTCGAAGGACCCGCTGGGCGTGGCGGCCCGTGTCGACGGGCATCCCGAGAACGCGGCGGCCTCCGTCGTGGGAGGGCTTGTCGCAGCCACGTTGGTGAGGGGCGCGGTCCGCGCCGTGCGGATGCCCCTCGACGGCGGCCTGGTGTTCGTGGCTGTGGTACCCGATCGCGCGCTGGCGACGTCGAAGGCACGCCAGGCCCTACCGCACGAGGTGAGCCGAGCAGACGCGACGTTCAACCTCGGCCGTATGGCCCTGCTCCTCGCCGGCCTGGCGGACCGGTCGCTGCTGATCCGCGAGGCGACCGAGGACCGGCTGCACCAGGATTACCGAAGCCCGTTGTTCCCCGAGGCGCCGCAGCTCCTCGGCCAGCTGCTCCGGGCGGGTGCTCTTGCTACGTGCTGGTCCGGAGCGGGGCCCAGCGTGATCGGGATCTGTGAAGCCTCCGACGGTGAGCGGATTCGCACCGCGGCCGAGGCGGCCATGGCGGACATCGGGGTCTCCGGGCGCGCTTTACTGCTTCGGGGGGACCTCGACGGGCTCATCGTGAACGGCGTCGGTGGCCGGCTGCCACGCAGCCACGCTCCCTACGACGTTCTCGTAGAGGGTCAGGGCGAGGGACGATAGCGCCTGCGCCGCCAAGTGAGGCTCCTCCCGGCGCCAACGGCGTCACCGGGCGCTGACGATCGGCCGCGGCCAGATCAGGAGCGTCTCGTTCGCGACACTGCGATCGTGGCGGGTGAGGAACCCGTGTAGGTCACCGTCACGGTCACAAAAGGAGCGGTGCCCGTTGCGGCAACCTCCGGGCCCATCACCCTCTCGTAGAAGAGCCCGGCCTTCGGCTGCCACCCATCTGAGTACAACTTCCACAGCACGCCGGTGACCACTCCGGGGCCGAAGTAGGAGTGCGACACGATCGTCACGCTCCCACGCGGCACGACTCGCTCGATGCGTGCCGATACTGACGCGACCTGGGAGATCAGGGGCCAGCCCTCGGCCCTGACGCTGGTGTCATCGAGGGAGTGATTGGCGATGGCGGTGTTGCTGGCGACGATCAGCGCGCCGATGGCAACAGTGGGTACGAGCACAGACCACCGGGGCGCTCGGACGCTTGGAACACGATGATGGTGACGGGAGCGGTGCCGAGCGCCGACCCGCCGAACCGTCCAGACCGACAGTTCGGCGAGGGCCCACAGTCCGACCAGTGTCACGATCATGCCGATTGGCCATGACGCAGGGTCGAGGTACGAGATGTAGAGGAGCTGTGAGTGCGGGATCGACGAGAACGTCCAGACGAGGGATCCTGAGAGCAGGAGTGCGATGAAGGCGAGGGCAGCGAGGTCATGTCGACCGGCAAACGTCGATGCCACCCACATGCAAAGGAGTCCGACGAGGATGGCAACCCCGAGCACCCAAGTTTGCGCATCGATGGTAGAGAGGATGTCCCAGAAGTTGGAGCGACCCGCGCTTGCCCAGATCGGATGGAGCCCCACAGCGGCACCGAGCGACCTGAGGCCGAACGTCGTTCCGGTGACACGCGCGGTACCCTCGGCGCGTAGCAGAAGCGTGAAGTTGCCGGGGTTGGAGGTGAGCTCTTGGACGCAGGGCGCCAGCCACGAGCCGGCTCCCGTCAGGAGGCCGACAGGCAACCACCAGCCTACGCGCCGGTTGCGTAGGCCGAGCACTGGAGCCAGCACGACGCACGCGGTTGCTCCGGCAGCGAATACGAGGTTGCACTGGGCGGCGAAGGATG
>JBELAS010000253.1:0-2806 GCA_049508615.1 Acidimicrobiales bacterium | reverse complement strand
AGAGGAGAAAACACTTCCTGAGGACGTCGTCGAGGAACTCGCAGTTGCCGTAGGACGCGATCGAGCACGAGACCTGGCCGAAAGGATGTCACGTGCGGTGCGCGCGTACGGGCACGACCGCTATCTCGAGGCGTTGCGCATCACCCGGGTCCTGGTCGACCAGGTGCCGGAGTCGCCCGCGGTCCACGAACTACACGGGCTGGTGTGCTACCGGCTAGGGCGCTGGCGGGAGGCCGTTTCGCATCTCGAGGCGGCGAGGACCCTTGCCGGCGACGACGCGAGTCAGCTGCCTGTGATCATGGACTGCCGCCGGGCGCAGGGGCAGCACCGGAAGGTGGAAGCGCTGTGGGAGGAACTGCGTTCATCCTCGCCCCCCGCCGACGTGCTGTCAGAGGGACGCCTGGTCGTTGCTGCGCACCGGGCCGATCGGGGCGAGCTGGACTCGGCGATCGATCTGCTGGCCTCTGCCGGCGCGGGACGCAACCTTCGGCGGCCGGCGCAGCGCCACCTGCGGCAGTGGTACGTGCTCGCAGACCTCTACGAACGTGCCGGTGACTTGCCGCATGCGCGCGGACTGTTCGCCCGAGTCGTAGCGGCGGACCCAGAGCTCGCAGACGCGCGGCAACGACTTGCCGACCTGGGGCGTTCTACACGCTCGCGTCGCTCGTCCAGGGGCGTCGTCCAGGGTGGGGATTCGACCCGTTGATACAGGGAGGCGACCCCTCGGCAGACGCCGCCAGCAGTCCGGCCCGGGGTGGCACATTCACCGCCGGACGTCCAGCAGACTGTGACGAGTCGCAGCGCCTGTCGAGCCCACCCTCGGCTGTTCGCGCATGGTCTTGGAGGTTCGATGCGTGACCTTCGGCCCTGGGAGTCCCTGGGCGGCGCCCGGTAGGCTCAGGGTATGGCCACAGATATCGCGGCAATACTCGGCGACGAGGCCGAGTCTCTGCTCAGCTACGAATGCAAAGGGGTGACGGCGGACGAGTTGAGCCTGCCGGGCCCCGATTACATAGAGAGGGTCGTGCTGGGGACCGATCGCCCGATCCCCGTAGTGCGGAACCTCGCGGCCCTGTACGCCCATGGGCGACTCGGTGGAACGGGGTACTTGTCGATCCTGCCGGTGGACCAGGGGATCGAGCACTCCGCGGCGGCGAGCTTCGCCAAGAATCCTGCCTACTTCGACCCGGCCAACCTGGTGGAGCTGGCTCTGGCGGCGGGTTCCTCGGCCATCGCCACGACCCTGGGGGGTCTAGGCATCGTGGCCCGGCGCTACGCGCACCGCATGGCGTTCATCGTGAAGCTCAACCACAACGAGTTCCTGCACTACCCGAACCGCTACGACCAGGTGATGTTCGCATCGGTCCGCCAGGCGGCCGACCTCGGGGCGGTGGGGGTGGGGGCGACGATCTACTTCGGCTCCGACGAGTCCGACCGCCAGCTCACCGAGGTCCGTGCAGCCTTCGAGCAGGCACACGACGTGGGGCTCTTCACGGTGCTGTGGTGCTACCTGCGCAACGCCGCTTTCAAGACGCCCGACGCCGACTATCACGTGGCCGCCGACCTCACCGGCCAGGCCAACCACATCGGGGTCACGATCGAGGCCGACCTGATAAAGCAGAAGCAGCCCGAGAACAACGGCGGTTACCAAGCGCTGTCGTTCGGACGCACCGACCCTCTTGTCTACGATCAGCTCACCACGGACAACCCGATCGACATGACTCGTTGGCAGGTTCTGAACTGCTACGCGGGACGGGTGGGGCTCATCAACTCCGGCGGCGAGTCCAAGGGTGCCGGTGACCTGGCCCAGGCGGTGCGAACTGCCGTCATCAACAAGCGGGCCGGGGGCACAGGCCTGATCGTGGGGCGTAAGGCCTTCCAGCGGCCCATGGCAGAGGGCGTGGAGCTCCTCCACGCCGTGCAGGACGTCTTCTTGGACCGTTCGGTCAAGATCGCCTGATCGGTCAAGATCGCCTGATCGCAGGTAACGCCGATCGCGGCGGCCGGGACGGTATGCTCGCGCGAGAAGCCGCAACGACGCGCACCGTGCCCTGACCGCGGCGGCAATGACCTCGGCCGTCGTGCAGGGTGCGTAGATACGGAGGACAGGTGTCCACCGCCACTCAGCCACAGACGACGGAGCTGGACCGAGTCGTCATCCGGTTCGCCGGGGACTCTGGCGACGGAATACAGCTGACCGGAACGCAATTCACCACGGTCAGCTCTCTTTTCGGGAACGACACCGCCACGCTTCCCGACTTTCCCGCGGAGATACGGGCTCCGGCCGGGACTCTCGCAGGGGTGTCGGCGTTCCAGGTCCACATCTCGGACCACGAAATTCTCACCCCCGGCGACTCGCCGAGCGTGCTCGTGGCGATGAACCCGGCTGCGTTGAAGGCGAACCTGTCCGCCGTCACCCGGGGAGGGACGCTGATCGTCAACGTCGACGCCTTCGACGCGCGCGGCTTCGAGAAGGCCGGCTACGCGTCCAACCCACTGACCGACGGCAGCCTCGCGGGCTACACGGTCCACGAGGTCCCGATGACGTCTTTGACAATGGAGGTGGGCAAGGAGGCGGGGGTGAAGCCGCGAGATGCGGAGCGCGCCAAGAATTTCTTTGCTCTGGGCCTTGTCAGCTGGCTCTACAGCCGTCCGGTTGAGGCGACCGTCGATTGGATCGCGAAGCGCTTCGCGGGGGCGCCGGCGATATGTGAGATCAACACGCGTGCGTTTCGTGCGGGGCATGCCTTCGGCGAGACGGCCGAACTTTTCGAGTCGAACTACCAGGTGCATCCAGCTGCGCTCG
>JBELAS010000252.1:0-2873 GCA_049508615.1 Acidimicrobiales bacterium | reverse complement strand
ATCGCCCGTTCTCGAATCGGCCATCGGGTGCGCCACCCCAGCGGGGCGCCCATTGTTTGCAGCCAACTGCGACGTTACCCGACCGGACGACCCAGTGGCGGCTCTCTGGCAGGCAGCTACGACACTTCGTGAGCATCGGGGCGATGGTCACGTTGCACTCCTTACCGGCGCGGGGCTCGACGGATGTGAGGTCCATGCCCTGTTCGCGGCATGCGAGGATGTCGCTCCCAAGCTGTTGGAAGATGGTCGCGGATGGTCGTCGCAGGATTGGCAAGCAGCGCTCGACCGCCTCAAGGTTCGAGGTCTCATTGCGGGCGACAGCCGTCCCACGACGAACGGACGCCGATTGCGACAGAGGATCGAACGACGCACCGATGAGCTCGCTGTTTCACCATACGAGGCCGTCGGTGAAGAGCGGGTTGAACAGCTGGTGGCGCTTCTCGGACCCGCTGTCAGACGGATCACATCGGCAGGGGAGATCGCATTCCCGAACCCGATGGGTCTACCACCGCCTTCTAGTGCCAAGTGAGATCGGATCGGCCAGGCCCAGCGGATCGCAGGTTCCCTGTCCGCGACAAAGTGTGGGGGAGTGACCACAGTTAAGAGGCTCCCGAGTCGCCACAAGCCCTGGTCAGAGGCCGTGGATGGGATTCTCGGCACCTACAGTTCTAGGCACAGGCAGGGTCCCGGTACCCATACGGCTGAAGGGACTAGTTGGCTTCCTTTATCAGGCCTGTCCGCCCACCTTCGTGCCTCAATAGCCCTGCTATGCGTGCCGCTACCGCACTGCCGTCCACGATGCAATTGCGAATTGGCTTCATCCCCATCGCGCATCCGGCGACGAAGACTCCCTCACGAGTCGAGTCGTGGGGATAGCGGAACCAGGCCCGGCTTGCAAAGAACCCGTCCGGAGCTCGCCCGATGTGCAGCACGCGGACCAGTTGCTCGACGTCTTTGCACGGTCGCATACCTGTGGAGAGCGAAACCACATCGAAGGAGCTAGAGAAGATCTTCTGGACAAGGGTGTTCTCGGCGCGCACGACAATGTCGCCGCCGGGCAGCTCCTTGCATCCCGACACCCGTCCACGGATGTAACGAATCCCCCGTTCTTGGGCCAGCGAGTACATCTCCTCGAACCCGCGGTCGTACGTTCGGATGTCGGTGTAGAAACAGGTGATCTCCGCTGCAGGGTTCCGATCGAGCACGGTGAGCGCCTGCTTGGTGCTGTACGAACAACATATGCGCGAGCAAAATGGTGCCCCGATCCGGCGGTTGCGCGAGCCGACGCAGAAGACGATCGCCAGGCGGTCGACGGGCTTGCCATCCGAGGGTCGTCTCAGCTCGCCCTGGGTGGGGCCGCGCGGGTTGAGGGACCATTCCAACTCCGGGCCCGTTACCACGTTGGGGTAGCGGCCGTAACCGTATTCCTCGAGTTCGGAGGGGTTGAACGGCTCGAAGCCTGTGGCCACGACGATCGTGCTGACGATCTCCTGAGACTTGTCGCTGAAGGTCACCCGGAATTCGGGGAATTCCCCTTGGACGCTTGTGAGGACGGTGCCCAAGCGCACGTCAATCTCGGACCTGGCACTCATCTCGGCTTCGATCTGGCCGGCGAATTCGGCGCCGTCGTTGAACCCGTCGTCGTCGAAGAACGGGAACGTACGTGACAGTCGAGGGACAAGGCCGCCTAACTGAGAGCTCTTCTCCACGAGCACGGAACCCGTCCCGAGTTCGGCCAGAGCGGTTGCCACGTGCATGCCGGTGACTCCTCCGCCGAGCACCAAAGTCGGGCTGTTCATCCGATCTCGCCACCAAGGACGGCAAGCGGCCGGTCCTGCAGGTAGGCGGAGCTCGCGGGGTCGGGGATGCCGATCCGCTCCAGGAGGGGCTCGACCGGGACGGTGTGGGTCTGGATACCGACGACCTCGTAGGGGTCCCAACCGAGCAGAAGGCCGGCAAGCTCTGCATAGTTGAGAACCGGCACGTTGTGAGTGGCGCCCGTCAGCTCGTTGACCGCCCATTGCTCGTGGTCGAGGACGAGGAGGCAACCCGGGCAATTCGTGAGTATCAGATCTGGCTCGTATGGAGCCATGCTCTCAAACTTCTTGCGAGCACAGGCGACTGTGAAACTACGGTTCGGGCGGATCATGCACTGGCGGAAGCCCATGCCGCAGCAGTGGCGACGCTCGGGATAGTCGACCTCCTCGCCGCCCCATTCGCGGATCATCGCCGTCAGCACGTCGCAGTACTCGGTTCCGCCAACCGACTTCCGGGGTAACAGCTTGTTGTAGTGGCACCCGACGTGATCGACAACCTTCAGGGGCCGACCGGTCGCGTCGTCGACCAGGCGGTACTTCATCGAGCTGGCGAGCTCGGAGCGGTAGCGGTAGATGACGTCACAGCAGTGCACGATGTTTTCGGGCACGACGAGCCCCCGGCCGCAGCTCTCGACGAGGACGCGGTCCACCTTCTTCGCCAGCCCGGGCTCCTTGTGGAGCAACTCGATGCACTCGTTATGGACAGCGAACGACGTGACGCAGGCGGTGGTTATGTTCGTGAATCCGGCTTCGGCGCACAGTGACCACAGGCGCGCCACGACGAGCAGCGAGCTCTCGATCGTGAAGACGTTTCCATGCGTAGCGATGCCGGAACAGCACGTGTTTTGCGACTCCGGTCCGATGCCGCCCATGGCCCAGCGGCGCCCCAGAAGATCGTAGAGACGAGCGACGAGCGGCTCGGTGGCGGGACTAAACACGCCGAGGACGCAACTCGGCGTGAGGTAATAGCCGTCGTGGGGTATCGGTTTCACGTAGCGGCGTGTCGTGATCGGCGGGAGCTTCATCGGGTCATCCCTCGGTTCTCACCTTCTCGTA
>JBELAS010000251.1:0-2912 GCA_049508615.1 Acidimicrobiales bacterium | reverse complement strand
GGTGGGCGAGCCGGACCCTGGCCCGCCGAAGGACGCAGCCTTTGGCCCTGGGCAAGTGACGAGCGACGCCCGCGACGATGTGTTCGAGCGTCCGGGTCGCTAGCCCGAGCCGGTCCTCACGAGGTCGCGTCTACACCTTGCGCATGGCGCATCCGGGCGAGCTCCGATTCCACGAAGCGTCTGTGCTCGCGCTCGTCCTCGCGCGCCCGGCGCGGGCTCCAGCGCCCCTTCATCACGAACACGAGCGGGATGAAGAAGATCACGCCGCCGTAGCAGACCCAGAGCCAGTGCTGCCACTGGCGGGGCGCGGCGGTGGGACCGACGTTCGCCAGCACTGTCTGAATGTGGTTCTGGTAGTACCCAAGGAATTGGAGCAGTGGCGCGACCTTCTCCATCGCCAGCAGGGTGGTGAGGCCCCCGGCGTCGGCCTGGAGCCTGGCGAAAAGCCCGGCGTACTTGGGGCTCAGCACCTGCGCCTCGGTGAGAGGTGCTTCCTCGGTGAAGTCCTTCTGGTGGGCCTGGATGATGGCCACGTACTGCGGGTATTCCTGGCGGATGGCCCCTGCCGCCGGCATGAGGTTGGTGATCTCGGTGAGATTGCCTGTGGTGTAGTAGGGATCCCAGTTCGTGGGTATCTTGCCTGCCTCGATCGTTGCAACGGCCTTGGCGGTGGCCGGCGGCATCGCGACATAGGAGTTGTTGGACGCCGTGCCGGCCGAGACGACCACGAACGGTATGACGATGAACCCCAACATGGCCACGAAACGAGCCATGCTCCCCCAGATGGCCAGCCCGGTGGCGGTCAATGCCGGATTGCGCGCCTCGACGGTCTCGGTGAAGCTCGCCATCCAGGTCGAGTACGACATGGCCTGGAAGACGAAGAGGCCCGCGGTGACCCAGGCGACCGTGTAGTAGGCGGAAGTCTGGTGGCCTACGTGAGAGATCAGCAACGGTATGAAGACGAGCATGCCGATCGCGCCAGCGATCATGAAAGGCTTGCGCACTCGCGTTATGTCGCTAAGGATCCCGAAGACGACGAGGCCGATGCAGTCAGCAGCCCACATCCAGTTGAGGATCGCGTCGGCCTGGGGTATCGAACCCCAATTGGTCGCCTTAAGGAACGTTGTCACCATGAAGATCGGAAAGAGCAACGTGGCGGTGTACCAGAGGAGGAGCATCACGTTCACGGCGACCGCGGAGATGACGATGTCGAAGTGCAGCATCTGGCCCCATGGGTTGGCGATCGCCGACTCGACGTCGAGATTCCTGGCCTTGAGCTCGACCAGCACGCGGTCGCGTTCGGTGACCATGAGCTGGTCCCGGATCGACGGTGCCAGCTCGCGCAGGAACAGCAAGGCGAAGACGAAGACGACGAGGCCTATCACGCCCGAGATGATGAATTCGCGCTGCCAGTCGCCGGAGGTGGCACTCAGCGTGTGAGAGGCGAGCTCGGTGCCCACGAGCAGACCGGCCACAGGGCCCAGAGTCCAGAAACCCATGGCCGAGGCTCGCCCGAGCTGGGGTGTGAAATCGCGTACCAGCGCCGCGGTCACCACCACCATCATCCCTTCGACGATGCCGACGGCCACGATCGCAATGAGGTAGGTCGTCTTGCTGCCGGCGTTGGGCAAGGCAAAGAGCTGGAGCAGCGACACCACGGCGACACCGCCGATCACCACCCAGGCGCGGCCACGGCGGTCGGTGATCTGCGCGACGGCGGAGAAGATCACACCGCCGAACAGGGACAGGACGGCGATGAGCATGAAGAAACGGAACGACATGTGGTATCTGACGAGCACGAGCGGAGACACCGCCCCGGGGACGAAGTACTGGTACCAGAGGACGATCGAGGTGATCACCACCAACACCAGGTACAAGTACCGAGGAAGCGGCCTGGGGTAGTGGCGCAGCTCGCGGTTCACCAGCCACGATCCGAATCCGCCTGATGCACTTTCGGACCCCGGTGCCGGCCCGGTGCTCACGGGTCCGCCAGTCGATTGTGCCAGTGTCGTCACGGGTTCACCTCGCTCCTGAATAAGCAGGACAACGAAGTGATAGCCGTCCGAACAATGCCAAGCCCACCAGGGGCTGGAGTTACTCGCGGTGCAGTGACCACTACACCCCCCCTCGTCCTCGTACCTGCCTTCCAGAGGCTGTCTCCGGCCACCCACCAGAGCCAACTCCTCCATCAATCTCCCACTCGGTGGGACCAACATGCAAGGGACGACGGCTGGTGCGAGCAACCCTGTGCTGACCACCACAAGATGGTGGGTCATTGGCTGACCACAGCGACATCGTCCTGGCTCCAGCTACCGCTCAGTGTCGATGAGGGCGACACTTTGGTGGAAGCCGAATGCGCCCCAGAACAGGGACGTTTCTGTTACTTGTTTGCGCACCTGGAGACGCCGGGCAAGCAAAGGGCGGCAGCGACGAGACAGCGGAGACGAGGCCCACCCGACCGCAGGTTCGGACGACATTCTGGAATCGCTGGTGGCGATCGACCATGAGAACGCCGTTGCACGTCACAGCACACGTTGATCCTCGCCGAAAAGCACCGACGCCGGCGAGGTGATGCTCTTGACCCAAGTGTCAGGTTCGAGCCCCTGGCAGACCACAATGGATGCCCTGCTGGGAAGTTCGAACGACGCTGACGTAGTACTCCTAGGATCCTTCCATCGACCGAGCTGGTGCACAGGCGATGCCGGCACGGTCACCACACCCGAGGCCTGATCAATGACAATTGACATGGTCGCGGCTGTGCCGCTGCAGACGTTTCGCGAACCGGCAGGACGCTCCCCGATCTCCGGCGACCCTCAGCGGTCGGTCTGGTCCCACTCCTCGGACATGATCTGCACGTCGATCAGCGAGGCCACCTCGTCCGCCAACGAGGCGCAACGGCACGGCTCCTCGGC
>JBELAS010000250.1:0-2913 GCA_049508615.1 Acidimicrobiales bacterium | reverse complement strand
GAGGGATCGTTCGTCCACCACGAGTTTTTCGTACTGCTGACCGGCCACCGCTATCACCCGGTACACGCCATGAGCGAGCTTGGTGTAAGGCAGCGTAACGATCAGGACGAATACGAGAACCAAGTGAACGAAGTAGACGGGGTACGCCAGGGCTCGAGCGTTCGTGATGCGAAGCGCCTCCGCTCCAACGCCTGTGACCGCTACCAGCAGCACGTTCCAAAGGAAGGTCCAGTCGAAGACGGTTCCGGCGCGGCCTTTCAGCGAGTCGACGATTCGCAGGAACAAGAAGTAGAACGTGCCGCCTATCAGCAGAGCGCCGGAGATGTTGCCCAGCACCTTGAACGGATTGGTTATCGGCATCGGATAGGGCCGGCCGGTGAGTACCAGCAGCGCCAGCGTGACAGAGACGACAAGAAGGCCGAGGAATCCGTAGAGAACCGCTCCATGGGCCCAGGGCTTGAGTCGACGCTCCCTGCACGCGAAGAACCCCCGGTGTGCCAAGATCTCTGCTGTCGCGAGGCGCAGGGCCCGCCAGGAAGTCCGCGGCCGTACGGCCCGCAGCGACGACCCATACCAAGCGCTCCACGCTCGCGCAGCACCGACGACCACCGCGACAATCGACAGGATCGTGAAGACCGAGAAGAACGGGACGAGAGCCTGGTTGGACAACATGTCCGCATAGCGCAGCGGCCCGGAACCGGGCTTGAACGTTCCGGTCGCTGCGACCAGGCCGCACAAGAGACCGGCAGCGCCGACATAGACAAGCCAGAAGGATCGCGCACTGCTGACGACACGCGCGACTGGCCGTGGGTACGCGTAGCGCTCGGTGGTCAACTGCCTGAGCGCGCCCATGATGCTGGCCGGATTCACACCCGACGGGCATCGGCTGGAGCACTCGGTGCAGCCGTGGCAGTGCCAGATGTCCGGGTCGGCGACGAGCCTGTCCTTCAGCCCGAGGCGCACGAAAGTGATCTGCCGTCGAGGGAATCGGCCTTCGTCGCCGGCCAGGTCGCATGTGGCGGTACAGACGCCACACTGCAAGCAGGACCGAAGTCCTGGGAGGTCCCGACAGTAGGGCTCGAGGAAAGAACTGTCAGGCTGGGCTGCCGCCAGTTCGAAGGAACCGTCGGGCGGCACCGTCGTGGGTCGGCCGTGGAAGCGCCAACCGAAATCGACGGTTCCGGCGGTGGCGCGTTTCACGTATTTCGCACTCCTGCGAAGGTGACCCGCGACCTTTCTGAATCCCCAGGGATATCTCCCACGATTAAGGCGATCACGAGCAACACCAGCATGGTCCAAGAACCTGGGACGAAGCTGGGAAGACTCGCAAAGGTTCCTGTGGATCTCAGCGACGATCGCGAGGGGGATGTCATCGTCGACACCGCGTTCAGGTCGTGTGGGCGTGAGTCCCGCACTATTCGAATATTGGATCACGCCGCTGAGCAGGAGCTTCCTGAGCAGATCCGTATCAACCGCCGTCCGCTCGATGCGACGGCACTGAGTGCATGGGCTGCTCTGGATCTTCATCTATCTCTATGTCTGCTTCCTTGTCTGCTTCCTTGCGGTCAATCCTCAAGGTGCAGCAGATCGCCCAAGTACCTGAGCTTCCGTAGATAGGCGCTCATGCGCATATCCTGGTCTTCCCCAGAGCCTCGAGAAGCCGGTAAAGGCCGGCGAAGCCCTCATGTCCAAGCTCGCCGTGGGTGTCGAACCCTCCATCCACAAGACCTCTGCCTAGACCTTCGAGCAGCAAATGGTGTGGTCGAGGTGGACTCTCAAGCCGAACGTCTGCTGACGCAGATCAACGGCACGGCGGGCACCGTCTGCGTCTGGGCGAGGTCAGCGAACCCGGCCACCACGGCGATCACGGCGAGGATCAGGGTTCCGAAGGCGTCGACGGTGTGATTGGCCGGACGCAATGCCACGAAGAAAGCCGCCGCCGCGCACCACGCTAGCGAGCGGTGGGGAGATCGGCGGGCAACCAGATCGAGCATGAAGAACAGGACACTGGTCGCCAGCAGGTAATAGGGGAAGATCACCGACTCGAACACGAGGCGGCTACCCACGCAGGCCAGCGCCAACGCCACGAGCGCTTCGGGGCGACCGAGCGAACGACCGAACCTGTGCCAGGCCCACAAGCACGTCACCACGGCGAAGGCCACTGGGGCATCGCGGGCCACGGCTGACGTCACGCTCCCGGTGACGCCCGCCAGGGTCAGGACCGTTGACCCCGCCACAGCTCCGCCGGCACTGAAGCCGCTCAGATTATCGAGCGTCGCCCGGGGGGCGGACACCAGGAACGGGAGGATGCCCGCCACGAAGATCGCCGAGGTCGGGATGACGAGGCGGAGCCGAGCCTTGATTTCAGGGGCAGTCACGAGTGCCGGCAGCAGGACGAGGACGGCGAATTGCTTGGTGAGGCAGGCGCCTCCGAACAACACCCCGGCGAGCACCCATCTGCGCTTGAGGGTCTGCGCAAGACCGCCGAGGGCGAGGCCGAGGCTGACGATGTCCTGCGGGTGGTAGAGCTGGACGATCGCGCTGCTCGCGGCGGGCAGGAAGGCTAGGAACGCGAGCAACCCCGCCT
Source organism: Acidimicrobiales bacterium (assembly GCA_049508615.1). GTDB lineage: Bacteria > Actinomycetota > Acidimicrobiia > Acidimicrobiales > UBA8190 > Bog-564. Next base: position 326 of record JBELAS010000250.1, on the reverse strand, counting down.
GCCGGCCGAGGGTGTCCGCGCCTCCGGCCCGAAGCAGGACCAGGCTGCCGACGGCCAGGACGAGCCAGGCGATGACCCCCAGGACGCCCTGGGCACGGTACCAGGGCGGCAGAGCGGGACGGGTCGTTCCGTCAGGCAGTCGAACGGGCGATCCGCACTCGGAGACGTCTTTGGCGAAGGTCGGGTCGTGCCGGAAGGCGGGGTCGAGACGCAACGGAGCGGCCCGGGTGGCGGTGGTGCACCAGGTGGGGGAACCGAGCAGCGATCGGAACGCGGTAACGAGAGGAGAAGCCAGCAAAGCGTAGCCAGGGGGATTGGGCAGGGAG
>JBELAS010000025.1:0-10622 GCA_049508615.1 Acidimicrobiales bacterium | reverse complement strand
CAGGTGGGGCAGTACCAACGTGCCTCCAGCGGTGTGCCGCAGGCGCGATGTCGCGGCCCCTCCACCTCGCCTCCTGAGTCGCGCGCTCCCCACCGGGCGAGCAGGCGCAAGGCCCCCGCGAGTTCACGAGCCGCCTCACTAACCTGGTATTCGAGCCGGGGAGGGCGATCGCAATAGCGGACGGCTGCGATCAGCCCGTCGCGCTCGAGTCGGCGCAGGCGCGCGCTGAGCACGTTCGGAGCGAGCCCGGGGATGGCCTCCTGTAGCTCCGAGAACCGCCGGGGCCCGTCCAAGAGCGCGTCGATCACGAGGAGGGTCCAGCGGTCGCCGACCGCGGTCATGGCCAGGTCGAGCGCGGCGTTGGAATCCTCCCTGTCCTCTGCGGTCGGCACGGGCCCGTCAACTCGGTGGGCGTCCTGGCGGCTCCGCACGGGGGCGCGCGCTCTGCCTTCGGCGATCACGGGCTCATCCTCGCACGGTCTCCTGCCGGTGCCCTTTCGGTCCGCGCCGCCCGCCGCAACTTTCTCGCTTCTGCGCGCTCCGATTCCCCGGTACGCCATTTCCCTGTTCGGACCCCTTTTTGGCACCACATGTGACACGCGTGACCTGTGGGAGAGTAACTTCTAACTTGCAAGTCACTATACTCTGCCCAGGACAGGGCAGATCAGGAGGCACAAGAGAAATGGGATCAGCTTTCGAGGGCCTTTCCAAGGCCGTGGCAGAAGTGGTGGAGGCGCTGGCGCCGTCGATCGTCGGGGTCGGTGCCGGTGGCAGCGGCGTGGTGGTGGGTGAAGGACTGGTGGTCACCAATGCGCACAACCTGCGCGGTGACGAAGTGATCGTGACGTTCGCCGATGACAGGCGCGTAGCAGCGGCGATCGCCGGGGTGGACACCGATGGTGACCTCGCCGTCCTGTCGGTCGACACCGGCGGCGCCCGGGCGCCGAAGTGGGGTGCTCGCTCGCCCGCCTTGGGAGAGGTGGTGCTCGCGCTTGCCCACCCCGGTGGGCGCGGGCTGAGGGTCGGCGTCGGTTTCGTCTCCGCTCTCGACGTGGTGTTCCAGGGCCCGGGTGGAAGGAGGATCACCGGCGCGATCGAGCACACAGCGCCACTGGCGCGAGGTTCCTCGGGGGGACCGCTCGTGGACGGAGAGGGTCGACTGCTTGGCATCGACACTCACCGCGCCGGTGACGGGTTCTATCTCGCCTTGCCTGCGGGCGAGGCATTGCGAGCCCGCATCGACGCTCTGGCCCGTGGTGAATCGCCGCGCCGGGTGCGCCTGGGGGTGGCGTTGGCGTCCCCGCGAGTGGCACGCCGGCTGAGGCAGTCGGTGGGCCTGCCCGAGCTCGACGGGTTGCTCGTCCACGCGGTGGAACCGAAAGGGCCCGCCGATCGCGCCGGCATCCGGCAAGGGGATCTGATCGTCTCCGCTGCCGGAGCACCGGTGACGTCGGTGGACGAGCTGGCGGTCTGCCTGGAGGCGAAAGAGGCTGATGGCTCCGTCGACCTCGGCGTGGTGCGCGGGGTCGACGAGCTCGCCGTGGCCGTCGACCTCCATGGTGGTGGGATCGCCGACGAAGGCGAGGCGTGATGACGGTCACCGGCACAGCCCCGGCTGAAGGCGCCACACTGTCCTCGTTTGAGGCGCTCGGGTCTCTGCCGGCGGTGCCTGACGGCGCGGTCCTCGACGCCTACTCGCGAACCGTCACAGCGGTCGCCGACCGGTTGCTGGCGTCGGTGGCGTCGTTGCGCGTCGGAGACGGCGCGCGCCGACCGGTCGGGTCGGGATCGGCGGTCGTGATATCAGCCGACGGGCTGCTCGTCACCTCCGCGCACGTGGTCGAGGGCGCAAGCGCGGGGACGGCGAGCTTCGCCTCAGGGGAGGAGGTGCCGATCGAAGTGGTCGGGACCGACCGCCTGAGCGACCTGGCAGTGATGCGCGCGGCGGGCGACGGGTACGAGGCGGCTCCTCTGGGAGACGCCGACACCCTGCGGGTGGGGCAGCTCGTGGTGGCGATCGGAAACCCATTCGGGTTCGCCGGGTCCGTGAGCGCCGGCGTGGTCAGCGCCCTAGGTCGGTCGCTGCTGGCATCGACGGGCCGGGCGACCCGCCTGGTCGGTGACGTCATCCAGACTGACGCGGCTCTGCACCCGGGAAACTCGGGCGGAGCTCTGGCGATCAGCACGGCGGAGGTTGTCGGTATCAACACGGCGGTCATCGGACCTGGGATCGGCCAGGGGCTGGGCATGGCGGTGCCCGTGAACGCGACCACCCGGGCCATCATCGGGGCTCTGGCCTCGGGTCGGCGGGTGAGGCGCGCCCACCTCGGCATTGGCGGCGGCTCTCGACCGCTGCCGCAGTCCCTCGCGCGCAGTACCGGCCACGAGCGAGGGATCGAGGTCGTGTCGGTCGTGAAGGACAGCCCGGCGGATCGCGCGGGCTTGCGTCCGCGTGACGTGCTCGTGTCCGTCGACGGCCTTCCGGTCGAGGATGTGCGAGACCTTCAGCAACTGCTCGTCGAGGAGCACATCGGGCGGGCCGTCGAGCTCGGCTTCGTGCGTGACGGGCGCTTGCGCGAATGCAAGGTGGTCTGCACAGAGCTGCCCTCGTGAGCCACAACGGTACGACCCGAGGCGTGCTCATGGTCACCTGCTTCGCCTATGGGCGGTCTCAGCGCGCCAGCTGGCGCAGGACGTAGGGGAGGATCCCGCCGTGGCGGAAGTACTTCGCCTCCATGGGGGTGTCGATCCGGACGCGAGCACTGAACTCCACGTCGCCGGCTCGCACCGTGATCTGCGTCGGCACCTTGCCCTCGCTGAACGCGCCGAGCCCGCGCACGTCGATCTTTTCCTCACCGGTGAGGCCGAGGCTCGCTATGGACTGACCCTCGGCGAATTGCAAGGGCAGGATACCCATGCCGACCAGGTTGGAGCGGTGGATGCGCTCGAAGCTCTCGGCGAAGACCGCGCGCACCCCGAGCAGTGCGGGTCCCTTCGCCGCCCAGTCACGAGACGACCCTGAGCCGTACTCGGCGCCAGCCAGCACCACCAGGGGCACTCCCTCGGCCTGGTAGTGCATGGCCGCCTCGCAGATGCTCATCTGCTCCCCGTCGGGGAGATGCCGCGTCACCACACCCTCGGTGCCCGGCACCAGCAGGTTGCGCAGGCGGACGTTGGCGAAGGTGCCCCGCATCATGACTTCGTGGTTGCCCCGACGTGCCCCGTACGAGTTGAAGTCTCGTTGGTCGACGCCATGTCGGGTCAGGTAAGTCCCTGCAGGCGAGTTGAGCTTGATCGAGCCTGCCGGTGATATGTGGTCGGTGGTCACGCTGTCGCCCAGGAGCGCCAGCACGCGCGCTCCCACGATGTCGCCGAGCGGGGCCGGTTCGTGCCCGAGGCCGGCAAAGAACGGTGGCAGGAGCACGTAGGTGGACTCGGGATCCCAAGCGAAGGTGGCGCCACCAGAGACGTCCATCTGCCGCCAACGCTCGTCACCGGTGAACACCGATGCATAGTCGGTGCGGAACATCTCCGAAGTGACTGCGTGACGTACGGCCTCCGCCACCTCCTGCTGAGTGGGCCAGATGTCGCGCAGGTACACCGGCTGGCCCGATATGTCTGTGCCGAGCGGCTCGCTGGTGAGGTCGAGGTCCATCGTGCCCGCCAGCGCGTAGGCGACTACCAGTGGGGGAGATGCCAGGTAGTTCAAGCGGACGTCAGGGTGGATCCGGCCTCCGAAGTTGCGGTTGCCCGAGAGCACGGCGGCCACCGACAAGTCACCCGCGTTCACTGCGTCGGTGACCCCGTCGAGCAGTGGCCCCGAATTGCCGATGCAGGTGGTGCACCCGAATCCGACCAGGTTGAACCCGAGCTTCTCGAGTGCCGGGCGCAACGCGGCGCGTTCGTAGTAGTCCATGACCACTCGCGACCCTGGAGCCAGCGAGGTCTTGACCCACGGCTTGGTCTCGAGGCCCTTCTCGACTGCCTTCTTCGCGAGAAGGCCGGCTGCGAGCATCACTTGCGGATTGGAGGTGTTGGTGCAGCTGGTGATGGCGGCGATCACGACGTGGCCGTCGGATATGTCGATGCTTGTCCCGTCGCCGAGGGCCGCACGGGCACTCCGGAGCGCCGCCCGGCTCTTGCTGCTCTGGGTCGCGCCGTCGCTGCTCTGGTCCGAGCCGTCGCCGCCCTTGACCGAGTCATCGATCCTCCGGCTCGAGGTGGAGACCGCGGCGCGGAAACCGGACTTTGCCGCCGCCAGTGCGACCCGGTCTTGCGGCCGCGTCGGGCCTGCCAAGCTCGGTTCCACGGTGGAGAGGTCGAGCTCTACGGACTCGGAGAACACAGGCTCGGGGTCCTCGGGGCGGTGGAACAGGCCCTGTTCCTTGGCATAGGCCTCCACCAACGCTACGTGGTCGTCGTCGCGGCCGGTGAAGCGGAGGTAGTCGATCGTGACGGCGTCGATTGGGAAGACCACGCACGTCGCTCCGTACTCGGGCGACATGTTGCCGATGGTGGCGCGGTTCTCGAGTGGGAGCTGAGCCAAGCCGGGCCCGTGCACCTCGACGAACTTGCCGACCACCCCATGACGGCGGAGCAGCTCGGCGATGGTGAGGACCAGGTCGGTCGCAGTGGTACCCGTCGGCAACTCGCCGCTGACACGCAGGCCGACCACCGGTGGCACGAGCATCGTGAGCGGTTGGCCCAGTATCGTCGCCTCGGCCTCGATCCCTCCCACTCCCCATCCCAGTACCCCGAGGCCGTTCACCATCGTGGTGTGCGAGTCAGTGCCCACCACGGTGTCGCAGAACGCTTGACCGTCATCGGTCGCGAACACCACCCGGGCCAGGTACTCGAGGTTGACCTGATGGCAGATCCCGGTACCCGGAGGCACCACGCGGAATTGGTCGAAGGCGTCCTGGGCCCAACGAAGGAGCTGGTAGCGCTCGATGTTGCGCTGATACTCGATGTCCACGTTCGTGGCGAACGAGGAGGCGAGCCCCGATGACTCGGCGATCACCGAATGGTCGATCACCAGCTCCACAGGAACGAGAGGGTTGATGCGGGTCGGGTCGCCCCCCATCGCCGACAGCGCGTCGCGCATGGCGGCGAGGTCGACCACCGCCGGTACGCCGGTGAAGTCCTGCATCAGTACACGCTCGGGGGTGAAGGCGATCTCCACATTGGTGGAAGTACCCGCCGCCTGCTGGCTGGCCCAACCGGCGAGCGCCTCGATGTCAGCGGCGCGGACGAGGCGGCCGTCCTCGTGGCGAAGGAGGTTCTCGAGTAGGACCTTCATCGAGTACGGCAGGCGGGAGATGTCGAAGCGGTCGCCGAGCGCGCCCAGGCGGTGGATCTCGAAGCTCCGGTCGCCCACCTTCATCTTCGAGAGGGTGTCGAAGCTGTCGAAGGAGGGTTCTCGGAGGGCCATTGGAGCCATTCTGCTCCAGACCCGGTGTCGCCGGTCCCCTGCTCTCGGCTCCGGACCCGCAATGCAAGGGTCGGACCCGGCAGACCGGGTGTCTCAACGGAAGGCCTCGACCCCTCCCGCCCCGGCCACCACCAACATGCCCTCAGCCGCGCTCGTCGCAACGAAGTGCGCCAGGGGACCCGTGTGAAGAGGAACGGAGAAACGTGTGGTGCCGCTCGAGGGGTCGACGCCGTAGAGCATCGATGCCCCCGGGTCGATCGTCCACAGCATGCCTCCGGCGATGGTCGGTGAGCTCGCCCCGCCGGTGGGCGAAGCCCAACTCCATCCCCGGTGCAGGGTGCTCCCCGGGCCGATGAGAACCTGGTCGATGTGCCCTTGGGAGCCGCACACCACGTACGCGGAGGGCGCCAGGTACGCGCTCGCCCCGATGGAGAGGCATACGCCCAGCGAGGCCGCTCCGCTGCTGATCCCGCCGAGCGAAGCGGCGTTCAGCAGGTAGGCCGTGGTCTGCTTCCCGACCACGAACAGCAGGCCGTTTCCGAGGAGGACCGGCGAGGTCGAGCCGAGGTCCTCGTCGTCGACGTTGTCCTGGGCCCAGTTCGTCGGTGCGAAGTATTGGAGCTCGTCGAGCTGAGGCGACAGCTCGATCACCGAGTTGCCGTGGTCGAAGGCCTGCCCTGGTCGTGCGCTTCCGTTCCCCGTCGCCACGAAGACGTTGCCCGAGGAGTCGACCGTGATCCCCGCAGGGGCCCAGATGGCCCCCTCTCGCGCCGTGGGCACGCGGTAGTGGAGGATCTTGGTGCTGCCCGACTCGGGGACACCCAGGACCCAACCGTTGTAACCGCCGCAGTCGCCGTCGTTGCCACCGAAGCCGACGAGCACGTTGTTGTCGGAAACAGCGAGTCCGGCGCGCTGGAGCTGTGCGGCGGAGTCCCACGACTGGTCGATGTCCCGGCTCCACAACACCCTTCCGGTGGATGTATCGATCGCAAAGAGGTAGTGGCCGACTGCTCCACTCGAAAGTGTCTCCGCCGACGCGAACAGCACCCCCGTGGAGGGGTCGATGACCATGGTCGAGGTGATGCCCACGGTGGGTGTGATGTCGCCGCAGGGCAGTGAGCTCGCGGGAGCGGGCGTGGCCAGGTGGTCGGGCGGCCACAGTGGCGATCCGGTCGTCGCGGAGAAGCCGTAGACCGTGTCGTTCTCGGTGGCTATGAAGACCCCGCTGCGGTAGATGAGCGGCTCGCCGTAGACGGAGCCGTCCGGCGCGGCCGAGGTCCACGCCGCCGTCGGGGCGTGTAACAGGGGTGGGTCGTCGGCGTCGACAGATGTCCGGGTGAAGCTACCCCCGTACGTCGTCCAAGCTGTCCGTGCAGCAGAAGCGGAGGTCGTCGGCCCCGCGGAGGTGGTGCCCGAGCGAGCGTGATCCCGGGCATGGGTGGTAGAGGTCTCCGTCGTGTGCGCCCCGGTAGTCGCGCTCGAAGAACACGCGCTCAGCCCCGCGGTGCACACAGCGGCGATGGCGAGCATCAGCAGGAGCCGATGTCGTAGACGACGGTGTCTCACGCCCACAGTCTGACGTCCGACTCTCGTCAGTTGCCTGGCGTCAGACCTGGTCCGGCGTCGCCCTGGTGCAACCGCCGGGCCGCCTCTACGGCCTCGGCCCCGGGGCCACCCGACGACGCGGGCTCGGGCCTGAAGCGATTTCCGAGGACTGCGGACAGGCTCGCCCCTACCGACAGCCGCAGCGCGTCGAGGTCGTAACCGCCCTCGAGGACGAGAGCCATTCGCCCCGGACCGGGTGCGAACCCCCTCACACGTGCGGCGAGGTCGGCGAAGTCACCGGCGGTCAGCTCGAGTCCCGCCAAGGGGTCCGCTCGGTGCCCGTCGAAACCGGCGGACACGAGCACCCAGGTGGGGCCGAAGCGCTCGACCGCAGGAGCCACCACCTCGTCGAGCGCCTTCAGCAGGACGTCGCCCGTCGCACGCGCCGGCAGCGGGACGTTGATCGTGAGGCCTCGGGCAGCCGGGCCTCCCGTCTCGCTGGTACGGCCGGTTCCCGGGTACAGGGGCCACTGGTGCGTGGACACGTACAGGACGCGCGGGTCGTCCCAGAAGATCGCCTGGGTCCCGTTTCCGTGATGCACGTCCCAGTCGACGACGAGGACGCGTTCTGAGCGTTCGGCGAGGGAAGCGGCGGCCACGGCCACGTTGTTGAGGAGGCAGAAGCCCATTGCCTCGTCCGCCGTCGCGTGGTGACCCGGTGGGCGCTCGCAGACGAAGGCCACCTCGCCTGCTCCCTCCTCCAGCGCGTCGACGGCCGCCAGAGCCGCCCCCGCTGCGAGCAACGCCGTGTCCCAAGATCCCGGAGTGGCGACCGTGTCCGGGTCGAGGGCACCGCCTCCGGCGTCGCAGAAGGCGTGGAGGGCTTCGAGATACGAGACCGGGTGCACGCGAGCCAGCTCCTCCTCGGTCGCCCGGCGGGGATCCAACCTCACGACAGCGTCGGAGAGCCCGGCTTCTACGATCCCGTCGAGCGCCGCGTACAGGCGGACTCGCTGCTCGGGGTGGCCCGCTCCGGCGTCGTGGTGGTCAAGCTCGGGGGATGCAGCCACGAGGAGCACGGTTTCACACCTTAGAAGCACCGTGAACAGGCCCTGTCGCTCGCCTGTCCGTGCATACTTCGGGCTGGTGAGGCAGCTCACCTGGGGCACCGGATGCGAAGATGGGACATGGACGACGTGAGAGCCGTGCTCCTCGGCCGTCTACACGCGGCCTTCGACTCGGTGGAAGAAGGGGCGGACCCTGTCTTGCGACCCTCCGACCGCGCCGATTTCCAGGCGAACGGCGCTCTGCCCCTCGCCAAGAGACTGGGCCGCGATCCTTCGGAGCTCGCCTCTCAGGTGGTTGGCGCCGCCGAGCTGGACGACGTCTGCGAGAAGGTGGAGGTGAGCGGGCCCGGCTTCATAAACCTCACCCTCTCCGAGCGTTTCATCGCAGGCCGACTCTCCGAGCTTGCCGACGACGAGCGCTTCGGGGTGCCGGTTGTGACCGATCCCCAGGTCGTGGTCGTCGACTACTCCCACCCGAACGTGGCCAAGGAGATGCACGTCGGTCACTTGCGTTCCACGATCATCGGAGATGCCTTGTGCCGGGTGCTCGAGCTCTCCGGCTATGGCGTGGTGCGCGAGAACCACATAGGTGACTGGGGCACGCCGTTCGGGATGCTGATCGAGCACCTTCTCGACGTTGGCGAGGAGAAGGCGGTGCACGAACTGTCGGTAGGCGACCTCGATATCTTCTACCGCCAGGCCCGCGTCTCGTTCGACGACGACGAGCACTTCCGTCAGCGCAGCCGACGCCGAGTCGTGCTCCTGCAATCGGGCGAGGAGGAGACGCTCAGGCTCTGGCGTGTGCTCGTCGACCGGAGCATCAGCTACTTCGACGATGTCTACGTGAAGCTCGGTGTGCTGCTCGTCGATGACGACATCGTGGGGGAGAGCTTCTACAACGACATGTTGCGGGAAGTCGTGCGCGATCTCGAGGCGCTCGGCCTCCTCGTCGAGAGCGGGGGAGCGCTGTGCGTATTCCCACCGGGGTTCACCAACCGCGACGGCGACCCCCTCCCGCTCATAGTTCAGAAGTCGGACGAGGGCTTCGGCTATCCCGCGACCGACCTCGCGGCGATCCGCGACCGCGTCAACCGGCTAGGAGCGAAGTGCATCGTCTACGTGGTGGGCGCCCCGCAGGCTCAACACCTCGAGATGTGCTTCACCGTGGCGCGAATGGCGGGTTGGTTGCCCGAGTCCGTGAAGGCTGTCCATGTCGCCTTTGGCAACGTGCTGGGTGCGGATCGCAAGATGTTGCGCAGCCGCTCGGGCGCTCCGGTCAAGCTCGTCGACCTGTTGGACGAGGCCGTCGAGCGCGCAGAGGCGGCGATCATCGAGCGTGATCCACAGCTGCCGGAGCGAGAGCGTCAAGAGGTGGCAAAGATGCTCGGGACGGGCGCGGTCAAGTACGCCGACCTATCGACCGAGCGCACCCGCGACTACGTGTTCGACTGGGATCGGATGCTCGCCTTCGAGGGAAATACCGGTCCGTATCTGCAGTACGCCCACGCCCGGATTCGCTCGATCTTCCGTCGTGGGAACGTGAGCGCTCCGAGCGCGCACCCCCCGCCGAACCTCGCTGAACCGGCTGAACGGGCTCTCGGGCTCGCTTTGTTGGGCTTTGCAGGAACGATCGAAGACACCCTGGAGCAGTGGAGCCCGAGCAGGCTCTGCTCCTTTTGGGTCGCACTGGCAACGGTGGTCACCACGTTCTACGAGACTTGCCCGGTGCTGAAGGCTCCGCCCGATGCTCTGCGCAGCCGCGTCCTACTGTGTGAGCTGGCCGCCCGGGTGCTCGAGCGGGGACTCGACCTGCTCGGGATCGAAGCGCCCGACCAAATGTAGGTCACCCCACGCCGCGAGCAGTATCGCCAACTCTTCGGGTTTCGCTCGTGTGGCGGTGTTGCCGGACGCGTGAGCGACGAGCTCGGTCCTATGTGTCCGCCGGTGCGTCGATTCCCAGCTCCCAGAGCAGCTCACGGACGCGTCCGTCGATCTCGTCGACGATGCGCCGTACCGTTTCGCGGTCACGCCCCGCGGGGTCGTCCACGTCCCAGTCGAGGTAGCGCTTGCCGGGGAAGACAGGGCAGGTCTCGCCGCAACTCATGGTCACCACGACGTCGGCGGTCTCGACCACACCGGTGGTGAGGCGGGTAGGAGTCTCGGAGCCGGTCGAGATGCCGCGTTCGGACAGGACAGCGGTGACTTCACGGTTCACCGCGTCGGTGGGTTCGGACCCGGCTGAGCGCACGTCCACGCGGTCCTTGGCGTAGTGCTCTGTGAGCAGCTTGGCTGCCACCGAGCGTCCGGAGTTGTGGATGCAGGCGTAGAGGACGACGGGTGGGGCATCGGATGGCGTCAAGGGAGGGCCTCCTCGATCCGGTAGAAGCGTCCGCGCGCCCACAGCGACACATAGACGAGGCCGACGAGGACCGGGACCTCGATGAGCGGCCCGACGACCCCGGCGAGGGCTTCGCCGGAGATTGCGCCGAAGACGCCGATCGCGACAGCGATCGCGAGCTCGAAATTGTTGCTGGCCGCCGTGAACGCGAGCGTCGCAGTTCGCGCGTAGCCGAGGCCGA
>JBELAS010000249.1:0-2930 GCA_049508615.1 Acidimicrobiales bacterium | reverse complement strand
CCCCTTCGAGCGCGTACGCCACTGCAGACGACCCTCCGTGCTTGGCTAGGTCCCATGCGACGGTGGTGAGGAGCCCCTCCGCCGGCGGCGGACAAACGTCTCCCACGTTCAACAGGACGAAAGTGCCCGTGCCGTAAGTCGCCTTGGCCATGCCCGGGTTGAAACACGCCTGGCCGAACAACGCCGCCTGCTGGTCGCCGGCGACACCGCTGACCGGGACGCCGGCCAGCGGAGAGCCTTTCGATCCGAGGTCACCACCCACGAGACTGAAGCGCCCGCACGACGGCCGCAGTTCGGGCAGTGCCGTCATTGGCACGCCGAACAGGGCGCACAGTTCCTCCGACCAGCACAGGTCGCGGATGTCCATCAACAAGGTGCGCCCGGCGTTCGATGGCTCGGTGGCCAGGATGCCGCCTTCGGTGCCACCGGTGAGGTTCCACATCAGCCAGGCGTCGACCGTGCCCAGGACGAGGTCCGGGTTGGGCGTGAGGCCGCCTTCGCCGAGCAGCCATCCCATCTTGGTCGCCGAGAAGTAAGGGTCCAGGACTAGCCCAGTTCGCTCCCGCACGAGGGGTAGGTGGCCCCCGTCACGAAGATGGTCGCAGCGTTCGGCCGTGCGCCGGTCCTGCCACACGATCGCCCGGTGCAGGGGGCGCCCGCTCCTGCGGTCCCAGGCCACCACGGTCTCTCGCTGGTTGGTGACGCCGATGGCCGCCACGGCGCGTCCTGCCGCCTCTTGGCGGCGCGCCACCTTGGTGACGGTCTCGACGGCCGCGTTCCAGATCTCGAGCGGGTCGTGCTCGACCCATGCCGGGCGCGGGAAGAACTGAGTAACACCGCGGTAGGAGATGTCCACGACAGCACCCGAAGAGTCCACGGCCAGGGCTCGGATTCCGGTGGTGCCGGCATCGATGGCGATCACGCAAGCCACTGCCGGACTATAACCTCGGTTGCAGCAGCGGTTACCGGGAGCTTGCGTGCAAGTGCGAAACCGCACAAGTGCAAACCTTCGCGAACAGGAGCCGACCAGGACCGATGGCGGCTCTTCGCCGTTGACAGGCTCGTAACTACAATGGTGTAATGGATACCTCATCTCGCGTGTCGTAGGGGGAAGACCACAACATCTTGTGGTCATGGCGCTCAGGAGCGGCGCCTCCCGATGATTCGGGCCTCTGGGCTCGTGACAGAAGAAGGGGTGGATAGACCAATGGCTATCGCACCGCAGCGGAGTGACATCGGCATCCGGCGACATTTCACCACGGAGGGGGTCGACCCCTACGACGAGGTCGTCTGGGAGCGACGCGACGCCCGCATCACCGACTACCGGACCGGCAAGGTGGCCTTCGAGCAGCTCGGGGTGGAGGTGCCTGCGAGCTGGAGCCTGAACGCCACCAACATCCTCGCCCAGAAGTATTTTCGCGGCGCCCCCGGGACCCCAGAGCGCGAATCGTCGCTCAAGCAGGTGGTAGACCGTGTGGCCGACGCGATCACCAAGTGGGGAGTGAAGGACGGCTATTTCGAGGACGCAGCGGAGGCCGAAGCATTTCGCGACGAGCTGAAGCACGTCATCGTCACCCAGAAGGGTGCCTTCAACTCTCCGGTGTGGTTCAACATCGGGGTGAAGGGTGTGCCCCAGCAGGCCTCCGCTTGCTTCATCCTGTCCGTCGACGACTCGATGGACTCCATCCTCAACTGGTACCGAGAGGAGGGCATCATCTTCAAGGGTGGATCCGGTGCTGGTGTCAACCTGTCGCACATCCGTGCTTCCATCGAGAACCTCCAGGGTGGTGGGACCGCATCCGGGCCCGTGTCGTTCATGCGAGGAGCCGATGCGTCAGCCGGCACCATAAAGAGCGGTGGCAAGACCCGTCGCGCGGCGAAGATGGTCATTCTCGATGTCGACCATCCGGACATCGAGGACTTCATCTGGTGTAAGGCACTCGAAGAGCGAAAGGCGCGGGTATTACGCGACGCCGGGTTCGACATGGACCTCGACGGAGCAGATTCCTTCTCTGTCCAGTACCAGAACGCGAACAACTCGGTGCGGGTGACCGACGAGTTCATGCAGGCGGTCGTCGACGACGCAGACTGGGCGTTGGTTGCTCGGACCGACGGATCGGAGGTTCGCAAGGTTAAGGCCCGCGACCTGTTCCGCCAGATCTCTCATGCTTCCTGGGAGTGCGCTGACCCAGGCATGCAGTTCGACACCACGATCAACCGTTGGCACACCGCCCCGAACGCCGGTCGCATCAACGGAAGTAATCCTTGTTCCGAGTACATGCATCTCGACGACTCGGCTTGCAATCTGGCTTCGATCAACCTGTTGAAGTTCCTCGATGACGATGGAAGTTTCGATGTCGACGGGTTCAAGGCGACGGTCGAGGTCGTGTTCAGCGCACAGGAGATCCTCGTTGGCAACGCGGATTACCCGACCGAGAAGATCGCGGAGAACTCACGTCGCTACCGCGAGCTCGGGCTTGGCTACACGAATCTCGGAGCGCTTCTCATGGCACAAGGCCTTCCTTATGACTCGGATGAAGGGCGTGCGTGGGCTGCATCGATCACCGCGCTCATGACGGGGCATGCGTACGCTACGTCGGCCCGCACCGCTGCGCGAATGGGACCGTTCGCGGGGTACCACCGAGACAGCGAGGCGATGCTGAACGTGCTCCGGATGCACCGAGCAGAGGTCGCCACGATCGACGAGGAGCTTGTGCCACCTGAGCTGCTATCGGTAGCGCAGGAGGAGTGGGACGGCGCAGTCGAGCTCGGTGAGGAATTCGGCGTGAGGAACTCACAATCTTCAGTTGCGGCACCCACTGGAACCATCGCTTTGTTGATGGATTGTGACACGACCGGTATCGAGCCCGATCTCAGTCTCGTGAAGACGAAGAAGCTCGTCGGTGGCGGCACGATGTCGATAGTGAACC
>JBELAS010000248.1:0-2940 GCA_049508615.1 Acidimicrobiales bacterium | reverse complement strand
CGGGTACTCGGATCGTGCCGTGCTGGGAGCCGAGGCAGCTGCTGCTGCGTTCAGGCGCTGACCATAACGGGGAGGGCCCGATGAGCTCGAGAGGGTCGCTGCCGAATGCCAGCGGGTGCCGGGTTGCTCCTGGGCCTGGCGTCACCGATGAGGATACTCACTACGGAGACCGCAGCTTCTTAGCGAGCCGTGAACCCGGGGCGACTTGGACTCCCCGTCGAGCGGAAGTAACAGGCGAAGTATCTTCTTGCGCCCGACCGGAAGGCGTTCAAGAGACCTGGGTACCCAGGCCTCTTCCGCAGGTAAGTCGTCCGACGCGTCGAAGGCTACGAAGCAAGGGCACAGCCGACGCTACCCGGGTTTCTCGAGCCTCGTGACCTGTCGTGGCGAACTCAACACTCCCATCACAGTCACAGCGGAGTGACTCGGGCCAGAGGCAGCAGCCCGACTCGGCGTCGTCCCCCTTCATCGACCGCCTCGCGCATGCCATTTGCGTCCGTGTCGATCCCAGGGCTTGACACTTGAGAGATCACTGTCAACCCCCTCGATGTCCTCGACGTAGGAAAGTGGTGGAAGGTAGCGACGGCGAGGCCGCAGGCTTGCGGCGTGGGGAGGGCCCATGGCCCACGGGGCGACCCGGCGGTTCGAGGAGGCTTTTGCAGACCTGTATCGCCTGGCGTACCGGGTGTCGTTCCGGATGCTCGGTGACCACGGTGACGCTGAAGACGCCGCCCAGGAGGCCCTGGCCCGCGCCCACTTGCACTGGGCCCGGCTCAAGGAACACCCCGAGGGGTGGGTGGTGCGCGTGACGACCAACATCTCCATCGATCGACTCAGGCGTCGACGCGGGCCCCCGACCACCAGGGCCGAGCCTGTGGCACTCGTGGACATCCACCTGCCCGAGAGGGTTGATCTCGCCCGGGCGCTTAGGCGCCTATCAGGCCGTCAGCGCGAGGTCGTGGTTCTTCGCTACCTGGCCGATTGGCCCGAGACCGACGTGGCCGATGCACTCGGCTGCTCCCCGGGAACGGTGAAGGCCCACGCCTCAAGAGGACTCGCCGCTTTGCGGATGCACCTCGGCGATCGAGCTATCGGAGGAGACGATGTTCGAGCATCTGGATGACCCCTCGCCACCTGAGCCCACGGCCCGCACCCTCGGTGTCGTGCTCGAGCGCTCGGCGCGGCTTCGACGTCGCCGTACGATCTCGGGCACCGTCGGCGTGGGAGTGGTGGCTCTCGCTCTCGGGGTGCTGATCGGCTCGTCTGTGACACGCTCGCCCGTGCCGGCCAACGCGGACTTTTCCTCGCAGGCAGGCGTCGCGGCGGGGACCGCGGTACCGCTCTCCGACCTCGAAGACGTCGTGTTCGTGAGTGAGACTCACGGCTTTGCTCTGGCTGCTCACGGGGCTCAGACCGCACTCGTCGAGAGCACAAACGCCGGTGACACCTGGCATGTCGTGCAGGGCGACCTGCCTGTGCAGTACCCGACCCAGATCCAGTTCACCGATGCCACCCACGGCTATCTGTGGGACGGCGCACCTTCGAGCGACGGTGCGCTTCCTCTGTGGGTGACCTCAGACGGCGGTCAGGACTGGACCCAAGCACCCATAGGCCCTGTCGTATCGGACGTGAGCGCCGTCGGATCGAACGTCTGGGCGGTCGTAGGCACCTGCTTCATCAGCGTGAGCACACCGCAGAGCTCGTGCCTGGTGAACATCGAGGTATCCACGGACAGCGGGAGCACGTGGTCTTCATCGGCTCTGGCACCTCCGGTTTCCGAGAGCAGTGCGCTCTCGATGAGCGACCAGGACGTCGAGCTCGCACGAATGACCCTCGACCACGCATACGTGCTCAGCTTCGAGCCGAACGGGGCGGGCTTGAAGTCGTCGTCGGGGCGTCTCGTCTACACCGCCGACGGGGGGCGGACCTGGCAACCTCGGATCGATCCGTGCCCTCCGTACATCGACTTCGGTGAGCAGATAGCAGGGTCGAGAACCAGGGATCTGTGGCTCGTCTGCGCCTCGCAGGCGAGTGCGGGCACCCAAGCGAAGGCGATATATCGGTCCTTCGACGGTGGCATGAGCTGGACACTCGCGTCGGCCGCGAACGCCCCTGTGCTGAGCGGAAACGTCGTTCTCCCCGCGGGAGGCGGTCTGCCGATCGGCGGGTACGTGACGCCCTACTCGCTCGGACACGAGAACCTCGCCGTCCTCTCGGCGACAACTGCTTGGCTGTTCCCCGACCGCACTGGCGTGTTCGAGACCACAGACGGTGGGCGCAGCTGGGAGCCGGTCTCGGTGCTCGCACGAGCGGGGCTCGCCGGGGATGGGACAGGCAACGTGACATTCGTCGACGTGACCCACGGCTGGGTGTGCGAGACCGGCACGGGGCTGTGGCGCACCTCCGACGGCGTCGACTGGAAACGCCTGGGGCCATGACGAGCTCTTGAACCTGCAATCGGCGCGCGCTCCTCGACGGACTTCCAGGGACGCCAACTGCAAGCGCTCGACGAGCAGGTGAGGACCGATGCTAGCCCCCTCGATAGTTGCCGTCGGGAACCCCGCTGTCCGCCGTGTTAATGAGCAGGTCGCGGCCGCTTGCGCATGCCCAACGACACAGACTGGTCGTGTGAATGGATACGTTGTTCGACACTGCTTCGTCCTCGTCGTCGCGGTTCTCTTCCTCGGAGGAGCCATGAGCTTGGCGGAGTGTTCTGCTTCGCCGCCAGCTCTACACCCCCCGGCCTCCATGAGGACGTCCCCGGTGCCGACAGCCCGCCAAACGACAACAACCAATTCCGGATCGGCGACACAGACACTGTGAGCTTCCCCCGATCCAGCGGACAGGTTGGTTGTGGTGATCATGCCGCGTGTGCGGCTTCGTAGTCGACGGGACTAAGCATCTTGCAGTAGCTGTGCCGGCGCCTCGGGTTGTACCAGG
>JBELAS010000247.1:0-2957 GCA_049508615.1 Acidimicrobiales bacterium | reverse complement strand
CTCTTGGAGCAAGGCCTCCTGCACCGCCACAAGGCTTTCGCTCACCCGGGCGGAGATCTCACCAAAGGGAACGGGTGTCTTCGTGCCGGTGTCCCGCCGGGACAGCACGACGGTCCGAGCTTTCAAATCGCGCGGCCCCACCTCGATCCTCAGTGGTACGCCTTTGAGCTCCCAGTCGACGACCCGACGGCCGAACGAGGTGTCGGTGCGCGTGTCGAGCTGGACGCGCAGGCCCTTATCCCGCAGCTCGGTCACAAGGTTGCCAGCCGCTTCGCCTGCCCCGTCTTCGTCACGCACCAGCACCACCACCACCTGGACGGGGGCGACTGTCGGTGGCAGTCGCAGGCCGGCGTCGTCTCCGTGGGCCATGACCAGCGCGCCCATCAGCCGCGTGCTCGCGCCCCACGAGGTTTGCCATACATAGTTCACTTCACCGGAGCTGTCGAGGTAAGTGATCTCGAAAGCGCGCGCGAAATTCTGCCCGAGCTCGTGGCTCGTGCACATCTGCAGGGCCTTGCCATCTCGCGTCATGGCCTCGCAGGTCCATGTCGTGATGGCGCCGGGGAAGCGCTCGCGCTCGGTCTTACGTCCGGTCAGCACCGGGAGCGCCAGCACGTTCACCATGAAGTCCTCGTACACCTCGTGGAGCACACGCAACGCGAATTCCTGAGCATCGGACTCGGTGGCGTGCGCGGTGTGGCCCTCTTGCCACAGGAACTCGGTCGTTCGCAAGAAGAGGCGAGGTCGCATCTCCCAGCGCACCACGTTGCACCATTGGTTTATCAGCATGGGTAGATCGCGATAGCTCTGTATCCACTTCGCAAAGAACGAGTGGATGATCGTCTCGCTGGTGGGGCGCACCACGACCGGCTCCTCGAGCTGCTTGCCCCCGCCGTACGTCACGATAGCCAGCTCGGGGCTGAAACCCTCGACGTGGTCGCCCTCGCGCTGCAGGTAGCTCTCGGGGATGAAGAGCGGGAAGTACGCGTTGGGCACCCCGGCCGCCTTGATACGGCTGTCGAGCTCCGCCTGCATCCGCTCCCAGATCGCGTAGCCGTAAGGACGGATGACCATGGTGCCGCGAACCGGACCATTTTCGGCCAGCTCGGCCTTGGCCACCACGTCCTGGTACCAACGGGGGAAGTCTTGTACCTGGGAGGTGAGGACCGCGGTCTTTGCCATCAGGGGGACGATGGTAGGTGCTAGAGACGGGAGCTTCCTTCGACCTCGGCAGACGCCAAGTTCGAATGGTGGACGATCCGGCGTCCCGAGATGAACTCTGGTCGGATGACGACCACGTGCTCGCGCGGCCCTTCGGCCCATGGCGCGAGAGGAAGGCGCTTGGCGCGCTCAACCAACGCCGGATCTCGCAACTCATCGGCGATGCCCACGACGAGCACGCTCGATCCCTCGTGGTAGAGGGCGTCGACATCGTCGACCTCGAAGGCGACGACCGCGTTGCGCATGGCAGCATCGAGCTTGGTGCCGGTGGAGGTCCAGAAGACTATGGCCTGGTCGAGCACCGCGAAATTGACCGGGAAAACGGCTGGCACCGCTCCCATGGACACCGCGACGCGACCTATCGAGGACCGGCCGAGCAGCTCCAGGCACTCGTCTTGCTCGAGGACTGCCACCCCCTCGTCTTCCGAGAGCATGTGCCCAGCGTCGCCGAAGGAGCCGGCATCTCATAGGGGCCAAGGTCCCGAATGATGCGCCTGTGAGCCGTGCCGGTAGGCCCAAGTCCGGCCGCTCGCCCTCGCGGAGCGACTGTGTCGGCGGCGGGTGGTCGCCCGGTCGGCGGCGGGGGTCGACTGGTATGCTGGTCACGCCGTTCGAACCGGGTGGTGTGGTGCGACGAAGCGTGGGCGGGCGCCCACGCTTCTCTTATGCACCGTACCTCCCGGTCTGCGCGCGATGAGACAGGCACGAGGACCGCCGAGGACTGACGAGGAGGTGGGCTACAGGTGGATGACGAGCTTTTCGACCTGCTCGCGTCCACTGTCGCCGCGCTCGGATTGGAGCTGGTGGACGCCGAGGTGCGTGCCGGCCTGGTCCGGGTCGTCGTCGATCGCACGGGTGGTGCGGATGTAGATGCCATAGCCGAGGCAACACGCGCCGTCTCGGCTGTCCTGGACGCCCACGATCCCCAGCCGGGTCGGCGCTACACCCTCGAGGTGTCGAGCCCCGGAGTGGAGCGCCCGCTTCGCTCCCTTCGGCATTTCACCAGGGCCGTGGGAGAGATCGTCACCCTGCGAACGGTGACAGGGAGCCAGGGAGAACGCCGGGTGACCGGCAGGCTGGCCGTCGCCGACGAGGACGGGTTCGTGCTCGAAGGTGAGGGTCTGGCAGATGGCGGAAGGCGCTTCGCCTACGAGGAAGTCGAGCGCGCACGGACGGTCTTCGAGTGGCCGGCCGCCGCGCGTCCCTCAGAGACCCGGCGTGGCGCAACGGGGTGGCACCGGACCGCTGCATCGGACCGAAAGAAGGGCACGGAGAAAGTGACGACGCGATGAGCAAGACGAACTTCGAGTTCCTCGACGCGCTCGCCCAGATCGCCCGTGACAGGGGGATATCGGTAGAGACTCTCCTTGACGCGCTTGCAAATGCACTGGTTGCCGCTTACAAGCGCCGTCCGGGAGCTGCAGAAGAGGCTGTCGTCACGATCGATCCCGAATCAGGCGAGATCCGCGTCTACGGACAGGAGCTCGACGAGGATGGCAACGTGGTGCGCGAATGGGACGACACTCCCCACGACTTCGGCCGGATTGCCGCGCAGACCGCCAAGCAGGTCGTCCTCCAACGCATCCGGGAGGCAGAGCGCGATCTCAAGTACGAGGAGTACGCGGGGCGCGAGGGTGACATCGTCACGGGGATCGTGCAGCAGACCGACAACCGCTACACCCTGCTCGACCTGGGCAAGGTCGAGGCGCTGCTGCCCCAGGCAGAGCAGGTGCCCT
>JBELAS010000246.1:0-2975 GCA_049508615.1 Acidimicrobiales bacterium | reverse complement strand
TCGAGTCCTTCTTGGGGGTGGACTCGCTCGCCTATCTGTCGCTCGAGAACCTCGTAACGGCGATCGACGCACCCGGCGCTGGGTTCTGCACGGCGTGCTTGAACGGCGAGTACCCGGTGCCGGTCCCGGTCCCGGTCGCGGTAGAGGTCGGCATGGCCCGCCGCCGTGACGTACAGGCAGCACCGGCCAGAGCCTGAGATGCCCGACATGGGTGCTCGGGGTGCTCGGGGCGCTCGGGGTGCCCGGGGTGTTCCGGGTGCTGGACGTGCCGGAGGTGCCCGGGGTGCCCGGGGTGTTCCGGGCAGTGCATTGCCCCCCGCCACCTACGCCTCGGCGGGTGTGGACATAGCGGCGGGTGAGGCCGCGGTGGAACGGATCAAAGAGGTAGTCGCCTCGACCGCGCGACCCGAAGTGCTCGGGAGGATCGGCGGGTTCGCCGGGGCTTTCGCCTTCGACCCGGCGCGGTATGACCGGCCGGTGCTCGTAGCCTCCACCGACGGCGTGGGCACGAAGGCGCTCGTGGCCCAAGCTGCCGGGCGCTACGACACCATCGGGGTCGACCTGGTGGCAGCGCTCGTCGACGACCTGGTCTGCGTGGGGGCCGAGCCACTGTTCCTCCTCGACTACGTGGCGACAGCGAAGCTCGACCCCGAGCAGATGGAACAGCTCGTGGCGGGCGTGGCCCACGGGTGCCGGGAGGCGGGCTGCGCCCTTTTGGGGGGCGAGATGGCAGAGCACGCCGGGGCGACGGGGCCGGGCGGCTTCGACCTGGCTGGTTTCGCGGTGGGCGCTGTGGACCAGGACTCCATGCTCGGGCCGGATCGTGTAGCCGCGGGAGACGTTCTCATCGGCCTCGCGTCGTCCGGCCTGCGCACGAACGGCTACACACTCGCCCGACACGTGCTTTTCGAGCGCGCCGGGCGCTCGCTGGGGGACCGAGCGTACGAGGGAGCGAAGCACTCGCTGGGCGACGAGCTCCTACGCCCCTCGGTGATCTACGCTCCGGCCGTGCTCGCCGCCCTCAGCGTCGCGGAGGTACACGCAGCTGCGCACGTCACCGGAGGTGGGATCTCGCAGAACCTCGCTCGGGCGCTTCCCGCGACATGTGACGCGGTGGTCCAGCGATCGGGCTTCGATACCCCGCGTATCTTCTCGGAGATCCAGCGGCTGGGCGACGTGGACGACGACGAGATGGCGCGGGTGTTCAACCTGGGAATCGGCATGTTGCTGCTGGTATCGCCGGGATCTGTCGACGAGGCGCTCGGAGCCGTCAAGGGTGCCGGGTGCCGGGCGAGCGTTGCAGGGCGCGTCGTCGAAGGCGCGGGGCGCGTGCAGCTCGAGGCCTAAGAGAATGTGCCCTTCTCAGCGCATGCTCTTGGTGTCCGGCCGTCTGGTCTCGACATGAGAGTCTGATCCCGAACGATGATGCGCGCCGCCGTCTACGAGCAGTTGGGTTCCCCGGAAGTGCTGCACGTGAAAGAGCTGCCGGATCGTGTTCCCGGGCCCGGGGAGGTGCGGGTCAAGGTACGCGTGTCCGGCGTCAACCCGACCGATTGGAAGACGCGTGCGGCAGGGCCGGGAAAGCAGATGCCCTTCGTGTACGTGGTGCCGAACCAGGACGGCGCGGGGGAGATCGACGCGGTGGGTGATGGGGTCGATCCCCGGCGTCTGGGTCAGCGGGTGTGGCTCTACTTCGCCCAGTGGCAGCGCCAGCACGGGACCGCCGCGCAATGGATCTGCCTGCCGGAGCGCCAGGCGCTACCGCTTCCCGAAGGCGCGAGCTTCGAGCTGGGCGCCAGCCTGGGCATACCCGCCCTCACGGCCAGTCATGCCCTTTCGTGTGACGGGCCGATCGGTGGCAAGACGGTGCTGGTCGCGGGCGGAGCGGGCGCCGTCGGTCACTTCGCCATCGAGCTTGCACGCCGAGCAGGCGCCAGGGTCATCACGACAGTCAGCAACGACGAGAAGGCCGAGCTCGCTCGGGCAGCCGGCGCGCACGTAGTGGTGAACTACACCGAGGGTGACAGCCTTGGAGCGATCAAGACGGCCGCGCCGGATGGAGTACACCGGGTCGTGGAGGTTGCTCCCTCGAACCTGGGCCTCGACTCGCAGCTCCTGGCACCACACGGCGTCGTCATGATGTACGCCTCCACCGACGAGGATCCGAGCCTGCCGGTTCGCGCGCTGATGGGCTTGAACGCCTCTATGCGTTGCATGCTGATATACACCGTCGCCGCGCGAGACCTCAACGCCGCGCTGGCAGACGTCTCCGCCGCGCTTGACGAAGGCGGGCTCAGCGCTCTTCCGTTTCATCGCTATCGCTTGGAGCAGATTGCCGAGGCGCACCGGGCGGTGGAGGAGGGCGCGGTCGGCAAGGTGATCATCGACATCGACTGAATAGGCAAGCCGTAGCGTCTGGTGGTCGGTACCGGCATCGATCCGGTGACCTCACGCTTTTCAGAATCCTCAAGGTTCCCGTGGCCCAATCGCCACACCTCCACATCCCGATGAACTTTCAGGCCAGGAACCATCTTCACCTTTGTCGTCCGCCCGACACTTACTGGCGTTTTGCCGCTTTCTTCCGCTGGAAAGGGCACGTGGGGGCACGGAAGTTGACCTCATGCTGATCTCGCGCGTTCGACAGCGGGAGCGTCGCCTTCGTGTGGGGAGACCGTGCCCCTATCCTTCAGCAGAGGAATCGGGTAAGGCTACTGATAACGATGTCGGCGTCCTCTTTTGACGGCAGTTCTTCATGAGCCGGAATTCCGTCAGACATCGGTCAATCACCTCCGAGTTCAGCCTCCACTGCTCTGTGCCACAAACACCATATTGCAGGGATTTCACCGAGTCTTGTGGTATCCATGGTCATATGCCCGGAAGGGAATTCTCCCTGGAGGAGCGCGAAGCCGTTCTTTCAGCCTGGAGGGAATGGGCAGGACGACAGTTAGGCTTCGACCCTGATCGTCAGCAAAGAG
>JBELAS010000245.1:0-2976 GCA_049508615.1 Acidimicrobiales bacterium | reverse complement strand
CGGGTAGACCACGTACAGGTGCATGTGCGAGGCCTGGGTGAGCCCGGCACGCATGCCCTCAGCGACGTAGATCAAAGGGTTGACCAACACGAGGGTCTGCAGCCAGTGGAAACCTCCGACTCGTACCGGAGACAGACGGGTCCATTGGTAGTACGTGCCACCGAGGAAGGTGATCGGCAACACGACGAAACCGAACATAAGGCCGATGTTGCGGGGCTCGAAGCTCGTCCCGAGAAGCAGGCCCAGCGAGGCCATGGCGATGCAGGCCAACGGGATCAGGGTGACCACCACCCACCAGTGGAACGAGAGGTGCGCGTGAACTCCATGAGCGTGGACCACGGCTGCGATGGGGAACACGATGAGCGCCGAGATCAGTCCCTGCGTGGCGCCGGACAGGACCTTCGAGAGCGCCACGAGGGAGATCGGACAAGGAGCCTGCACCCGGTCCTCGATCTCCCTTGTGAAACCGAACTCCTGGGACATCTGGATGGCGACGGCCTGGATGCCTTGGAACATCACGGCAATCGCCACCACCCCCGGAACGAGCACGGTGGCGAAGGACGACTCTCCCACGCGGCTTCCACCACCGCCGATGCCCTGGCCGATGCTGGGGAACACGTAGAGGAACACGAAGACCAGCAGGAAGGGCTGGATGAGGGTACGGATCACGAACTCGCCGAAGTTCTTCTTCAACACGACGAGGTCACGTCGAACCAGAGCGGCCAGAGCCGCACGGCTCGAGGCAAATGCTGAACGCCCGGGACGAAGGCTGATCGTCACAGGCTCCCCGGCGGCGGGCATGGAGGTCCGGACCATCAGTCCCGTAGCTCCTTTCCGGTGAGGCTGATGAATACGTCTTCGAGGCTCGGGTCTGACACCGATACGTCGGCGATCTCGAACCCCGCTTCTTCCGTCTCGGCGACCACACGAGCCAGCACGCCGCTCGTTCCTTTGGCGTGAAGGGCAATACCTCCGTCGACCTGACGGGCCCGGTTGATTCCTTCGACCTTCTTCTGGAGCAACGACACCAGTTCGTTCATGTCCCCGTTCGCCTGCATTGTGATCACCGTGTCCGCGTCGATGCTCTGCTTGAGACTTGCCGGAGTGTCGAGAGCGAGAATCCGCCCGTGGTCCATGATCGCCACCCTGTCACAGAGCTTGTCCGCCTCCTCCATGTAATGCGTCGTGAGCAAGATGGTCTGACCCTCTGAGTGCAGCCGCCCGAGGATCTCCCAGAGAGCAAGCCTGCTCTGGGGATCGAGGCCGGCGGTCGGCTCGTCCATGAAGAGCACGGCCGGCCGGTGGAATATGGCCCTGGCCAGCATCAGCCGTTGGGCCATGCCACCGGAAAGAGCGTAGACGGACGCCTTCGCCCACCTGGCAAGATGGAACTGCTCGAGCAGCTCGTCCGCGATGCTACGTGCCCTGTTTCGTGACATGCCGAACAACAGCCCATGGAAATACAGGTTCTCCCACACCGTGAGCTGCCGGTCGAGCGTGTTCTCTTGCGAGGCCACGCCGATGAGCTGCTTGGTCAACGTCGGTTGGGCGACGACGTCGATCTCTCCCAGCCAGGCCTGGCCCGAGGTCGGTATCACCCTCGTGGTGAGCATCCCCACTGTCGTAGTCTTCCCCGCGCCATTTGGACCGAGAAGGCCGAAGATCTCGCCGGGCCTCACCACTAGGTCCAGCTCGTCGACCGCTGCGACGTCCGCGCCGGGATAGATCTTTGTCAGCTGGATGGTACGTATGACACCGTCGAACGCGGCGTGCCCACCACCGACGGCACCCTCTACGGACGGCACATCACCATCTTCGCACCGGGCGCCCACCTACGTGAAGACATCGTAGTGGGCCGTAGAGGACTCGAACCTCTGACCCCTTGCGCGTCATGCAAGTGCGCTACCAACTGCGCCAACGGCCCGTAGCACGTGAGGCTATCACCGCCGTCTGAGCTCGATTCTCCTGAACAGTCTGGATTCTGCGGAACGAACCAGCGGAGGAGTCGGTAGTCCTGGGCGCGCAGAGTCACGGTCATTGTGGACTGACCCTGCCCGACGGCGAAGCTCTCTCGGACGGCGCACGGACCCCCCATGAATCACCCCCGACCCTCGGCCACGTTACGATGCAATGTTGCAACCAGGAGCGACAGCCAACGATCCCGTCGACAATGAACGGTGCCGTCGTAACAGCCGGCACCTGCAACAGCTGGACCGGGTACTCGACCTCCGGACGAGAGCGACCACGACGATGACCACTCACGGAACCAAGAGCGCCTACAACCGTGGATGCCGTTGCGACGCGTGTCGGGAGGCAAGCCGCCTTGCCCGGTCCCGCCAGCGGCAGACCGCGCGCGAACACGCGAAGGCGACGCGTCCCGAAATCGCTGACACGGAGTCAAGAGAAGAGGACGTCGAGACACAGACTCCGAAACCCGCGGAGAGCTCCACGCTCAACTCCCGACGCTCGCTGGCTTCGGAGCGAGACAACTCCACGGTGTGGGACTACGCCAGGGTCACAGGACCCTGAGGGGCCTCGCAATCTCTTTACGACGATGAGTCGGCGCCGTCGGCGCGTCCCGCCCCCACGTTCTTCTGCTGGACTCACGGCGCGCAGGGTCGTAAGCGGGGTTGGCAGGGTGCTGGTCGGGTTCGGCGTCCTCGTCCTTCTCTTCGTTGCCTATCTGTTGTGGGGTACCGGGATCTCCGAGGCCTCGCACCAGCACGCGCTGCGCCAGCAGTTCCAGCACGAGATCGCGAGGATCAAGGCACACGAGTCCTCGTCATCGTCGTCCCCGTCCCCGTCCCCGTCTCCGTCTTGTTCATCATCGCCGTCCACACCGAGCTCGTCGACCACGACGACGCCTCGCACGCCCGGGATGCAGTCGCCGGTGCCGGGCACCGTACCCGTGGAGGGACAACCTGTCGGGATAATTCAGATTCCCAAGATCGCAGTGAACAAGGTGGTGGTCGAAGG
>JBELAS010000244.1:0-3004 GCA_049508615.1 Acidimicrobiales bacterium | reverse complement strand
CCAATTAGCCATCGGTTGGAGATTACTGGAGCTTTAGCAGGGATTTCACCTTCGGGTTGGTTGTGCAGACCGCCCATGCGGCCCGGATACCTGTCCTGCTAGGGCCCGATTTCCAAGACTTGGGCAGCTTTGAGTGTCTATGCAGCTGTGTCGATCGCTGGTGAGGAACGATCCACAAACCTCGTACAGACCAAAGGGAGATGCCGTGCACAGGATCCGCGTTGTCGGTGCAGCCATGCTCACAGCAACCGCGATGGTGCTAGCTGGACTAACCGCCCCTGCGCCGGCTGTGGAGCCACCGGTCATAGTCCATCCGGCGCGTCTGGCTGTTATCGGCGGTGCCACCAGAGCCACTTGGGCCTCATCGAACTGGTCCGGTTACGCCGAGACCGGCCATTTCACAACTGTCAGCGGCAGCTGGACCGTCCCCTCGGTGGTGGCTGGGCACCAGAGTCCGTCATCTGCGTGGTACTCGGCGACCTGGCTCGGGATCGACGGGTTCACCAACAGCAACCTGATCCAGACTGGTACCGAACAGGACTACTACGGTGGTTCCGCGCACTACAGCGCGTGGTGGGAGATTCTGCCGACGGCTGAGACGAGGATTCCAGACTCCGTCGCGCCTGGAGACGTCATGGATGCCAACATCGTGCAGACCCCTACGCAGGTGTCGGTCGGTGGCGGTCGCTTCGGTCGGGGTCGCGGCACCACCGAATACGAATGGACGATCACCTTGAGAGACGTCACACACCCCTGGAGCTTCACAACGACCCAGGTCTACGGAGGCGCGGGCAGCTCCGCGGAGTGGGTGGTCGAAGCGCCCGGAGGTGAACAACGCGATCGCGCCGCTCGCTGACTATAGTTTTCCATCGGCTTCGGCGAGCAGCGGAGACTTCAACATCGCCGAGTTCGCCGCAACGATCGGTGGGGCGCTGACAGGGGCTGGGCTCAGCTATGCGAATGACTCTGGCGTGATGATCCAAAACGGCGCCCAAGTGTCGACACCCGGTCCACAAGACACGCTTGTAACGGCCTTCAACTCTTCGTACGGCACGAGAGCGCCGTCAGCACCGACAACCTGACCGCAGCTGACTCGGGGTCTGTCAGGCGGTCGGTCGCGCAGTCAACGCGGTTGTCAGGGCGTTCCTGACCGGACCTCGGCAGTCTCTTCGCGAAACGCCAGGTAGATAGCGGCGTCGCCACAGGATTGCTTCTGCTGCGGGTGATGCGTTGCCTTTGGCAAGAGCCAGCGGCGGATTGCCCCTTGTACGAGACGGTACGTGACCGTCAGCCCGCATGGAACGAATCGGTGCGTTCCCGTGCCGATCGGGCATGATGGACCAGGTGCAGGACCCGTTCCGGAGGGTGAGGATTGGCCTTGGGGCCCTGGCGCTCGTGCTCGTGGTGGGCACTGCCGGGTACCTGCTGTTCGGGTTCGATCTCCTTGACGCCGTCTTTCAGACAGTCATCACCGTCACCACCGTGGGATTCAACTCCCCACGTCCGCTCGATGCGGGCAGCAAGGCCTTCACAATCATCCTGATCCTCGTGGGCGTGGGCACGGCGCTGTACACCTTCTCGGCCGTGCTCGAGGTGCTCATCGAGGGTCACATGCGAGACCTCGTGAGGAGGCGCAAGATGGAGCGGGACATCGCCCGGATGGATAGGCATGTGGTCGTTTGCGGATGGGGGCGGGTCGGGCGCGAGGTGGCCCAGTTCCTGACGAACGCCAGGCGGGAAGTCGTAGTCATCGACCGTGACCCTGAGCGGCTGAGCGGAGTGCCGTATGCGTTTGTGTGCGGAGACGCGACCGACGACGAGATCCTGCACCAGGCCGGCATCGACCGGGCCGCGACATTGGTGGCCGCGCTCGATACCGACGCCGACAACCTCTACGTGACCGTGGCCAGCAAGTCGATGCGACCCGACCTCCAGATCATTGCCCGGGCTCGCAACGAATCGTCAGAACCGAAGCTCGTGCGCGCCGGCGCCGACCGGGTGGTTAACCCTCAACAGCTCGGTGGCGACCGCATGGCGTCGTTCGTGACCCAGCCTTACGTGGTGGACTTCGTCGACGTGGTCATGCACGACGGCACGCTCAAGTTCCGATTGGAGGAGCTGGCCGTGTCGGCCGATTCCCCCCTGGTCGGCAGCACGTTTCGCTCGGTGCATCTGCGCGATCGCACCGGAGCGCTGGTGCTTGCAATCCGGCGCCCCGACGGCGGCTTCGTCACTAACCCTTCGCCCGAGCACGTCATCGAGGCGGGTGACGTCCTCATCAGCGTGGGCACGGCCGAGCAGCTCGGTGCGCTGGCCGAATTCGCGATGCGACCCTGAAGCCGCGGGTCGGTTCTCCACTGCCTGGATCTGTATCACTAGACACCGTTCGAGCGGCACCCGGACCTGGTTGGGCGGAGTTCCGCCAACGGTTTCGTCAAACCCACCTAAAGGTCGGTCCGGTACCGTCGGAGCAGCCCGACGGTGGCGAGAAACCCCAACGCGCAGAGCACCAGCGTCGCCAACATGGTGCCGACGGACACCAGCGAGGTCTCCCATACCTGCCAACCGGGAGCTCCGTGTGGCAGGGAGCCGATCGAGTCCACCAGGTTGATCACCGACGCGACCACTGTCACCACGAGAAGGATTCCCGTCGAACAGGCCAACCGCCGGACTCGAATGACGTGGCGGGGGGCGTGTGCCGACGGTTTCTCAGACCATGTCCCGGAGTCCTCGCCCGGGTCGAGCGGGTCAGACCGAGGACGCCGTCGCCGGATCTGCCACCACATCAGACCGAGTGCGACCAGCAGCAGGAGCGGCACCCAGGGCGCAGCCCAATCGGTCGACTGATCCAGTACGTCACCGAGGTCCGTGCTCGCCGGTCCGGTTCC
Source organism: Acidimicrobiales bacterium (assembly GCA_049508615.1). GTDB lineage: Bacteria > Actinomycetota > Acidimicrobiia > Acidimicrobiales > UBA8190 > Bog-564. Next base: position 116 of record JBELAS010000244.1, on the reverse strand, counting down.
CATGCCCGAGGCTCCGGCGATGCCCGCCGCCAAACCGCTGATCGCCAGGACCGCCACCGCCGCCATCAGCGCGGCTGACGCCAACTCGGCCGGCGCCCAGCTGTGAGAGCGACCCA
>JBELAS010000243.1:0-3011 GCA_049508615.1 Acidimicrobiales bacterium | reverse complement strand
GCGGAGATGGGCACCTACGGGCGCGGTGAGATAGCAGAGCTCTGCTCGTGGATGGCTCCGGACGTCGCAGTCATCACCGCCGTCGGTCCGGTGCACCTCGAGCGCTTCGGGAGCGAGGAGAAGATCGTCCAAGCGAAAGCGGAGATCCTCGCCGACGCGCGTTGCTGCGTGCTCGTGGTCGACGACCAGCGGATCGCGGACTTGGCGAACGCGTGCGAAGCTGCGGGAAAGCGTCTGTGGCGGGTGACTACCGGTTCCCCTGACCCCGAGCGCGGCGGAACCGAGGTGTCACATCCGTCGATCTCGGAGCCAACCGTGGACGTGAGCGTAGTCAAGCATCCAGACGGCTTGGAGGTTCGAGCGCGGGGCGAAGAGCTTGTCAACCGGGTCGCTGTGCCGGCCCAACCCGGCAACGTCGCCTGCGCGGTGGCGGTGGCCCTCGAGCTGGGCGTACCAGCCGGCGAGATCGCGACGCGCCTCGGCTCGCTGCCGGTCGCACCTCACCGTCTCGAGTCGCAGGTGGCCCCGGGCGGGTTCGTCGTCTTGGACGACACCTACAACGCCAACCCCGCTGGTGTCCGGGTGGCACTGGCGGCGCTCGCTGAGGCGGCGCGCGACGGCGGGCGCCGGGTGGTAGCTACTCCGGGGATGGTCGAGCTGGGACCGTGCCAGGAGGAGGAGAACGCGCGCTTCGCCACGGAGGCGGCAAGGGTCTCGAGCGACCTGGTAGTCGTCGGCCGCACGAACCGCCGCGCCCTCGTTCGGGGGTTCGGGCAGGCGGTCCGACGAGGCAGCGGTGGGCCGATCGTGGTGGGCCGGCGCGAGCAGGCGGTCACCTGGGTGCGAGAGCACCTGGGTCCCGGTGACGCCGTGCTCTACGAGAACGATCTGCCCGACCACTACCCTTGAGCTCCGACGTCGGGTGCCCGAGAGGATCCCGCTTCATCAGCCGACACAGGAGCAGTGCCGTTGAGGGTGCATAGACCCAGCACAGGGCGAGACCTGGTCGGCTTGTCTGGCGACGCGGAGGAGCAGGGCCGTTGAGCGCCGGTACACCCGGCACGGCCAGGATCGCGGTCGTCTTCGGCGGGCCATCGCCGGAGCACGACGTGAGCATCCTGACCGGTTTGCAGGCCGCACGCGAGCTGGTGCGCGCGCGAAGGGAGGTAACCGGTCTCTACTGGTCCAAGTCCGGGGCCTTCCATCGTGTCCGGCCCACCCTCGAGGCCGCCGACTTCTTGGAGGGAGTGCCCCGCGGCGCCGAGGAGCTGCGGCTCGTGGAAGGCACCGGTGGCGGGTTCGTTCCCACCTCCTCGCGCCTCGGGCGAGCCCGCCCTCTGACCGTAGACGTGGTGGTCAACTGCTGCCACGGCGGGCCCGGCGAGGATGGTTCGCTCCAGGGCGCCTTGGACCTCGCAGGTGTATGTCACACCGGGCCCTCGATGATCGGGGCCGCACTCGGGATGGACAAGCTCGCCTTCGCCGGTGTGGTCGGTGCCGCGGGACTGCCGGCACTCCCAAGGGCGCTTCTCGATGTTGGCACACGCGAGATGGGCTTTCCCGGTCCCTACATCGTGAAGCCCCGCTTCGGCGGCTCCTCGATCGGGGTCGAGGTGGTGGAGGACATCGCCACGGCCGTCGCCCGGCTCGCAGCGAATCCGCATCTGCGACGTGGCGCCGTGTTGGAGCCGTACCGCCCGGATCTTTTCGACCTGAACTTGGCGGTTCGCACCTGGCCCGAGCTCACGCTCTCCGCCGTCGAGCGTCCGCTTCGTTCTGACACCTCGGCTGAGATCCTCGGCTACTCCGACAAGTACGTGGGAGGAGAAGGCATGGCGAGCGCGCCACGCGAGCTCCCGGCGGTGATATCCGAGGCGCTCGTCAAGTCGATCCGGGAGGTGGCGCGTGAGCTCGCGGACCGCTGCGACATGCGCGGTGTAACACGGATCGATTTCCTCTCCGACGGTGAGGCGCTATACGTGAACGAGATCAACACCGTTCCCGGCTCGCTGGCGCGATACCTGTGGGTGGACCCGCCGCTGTCCTTCACCGAACTGCTTGACGGGATGATCCGTGAAGCATTCGAGCGCCCGAGTCCGAGGCACAGCGCGACAGGTGCCGACGGGACCTTGCTGCGCAGCGCCGGCGGCATCGCGACCAAGCTGGGCTGATGCCGTTCCCGGTATCGCTGCTCGCCGAGGGCGAGGAGGTGGTCGCAGAGTCTCGCCCTCACTGGTCGTTCCTGGGGTGGCCGCTCGTCTCGGTCCTCGGGGCTGTCGGGTTGACGATCGGTGTCGTGGCCGTCTTTCCCCATGCCCCGGTCGAGGTCCTCTACGTCCTGACGGCCGTGATCGGTGTCGCCGTGCTGTGGCTCGCCGCGCGCTACCTGCGTCGGATGGCAACCAGCCTCGTCGTGACTACCACCCGTGTGGTGCGCCGCACAGGCGTGTTGTCGCGCACGAACCTCGAGATCCGCCTGGAGCGGATCAACGAGCTCCGTTACCACCAGTCGATCGGTGGGAGGTTGCTCGGGTCGGGAGAGGTGTTGATCGAGGTCAGCGGGGAGACAGGCGTGGTCATTCTCGACCACGTGCCGCGCCCTGCCGTCATCCAGAGCATCGTCTCCGCGCAGGTGAGCGACTGGCACCGGCGTGTCTGGGCACCGTCGTTCCACACTCACCTGCCGGTCGTCGACACGCCGCCGGCGGGCATGCCACTTCATGGGTCCGGCGGCCCCGAGGTGTCGAGCGCGGCCGAGCGCCTGGTGCAGCTCGACGAGCTTCACCGCCGGGGGATCGTGTCCGCCGACGAATACGAGGCGAAGAAGCAGGAGCTGCTTCGCGAGCTGTAGACCCTGTGCACGAAGGGGTCGGCTTCACTCGGCCCACTTCGACCATATCCGGCTCCGGAATCGGGAAGTTGTGAGTGACCGGGCCCGCCCGATGCGGTTTGGCGCTCTCACCGATGAACCGCTCGTTTCCTCGGCGGTGCCTTCGTTGCTCCTACGCTCG
>JBELAS010000242.1:0-3037 GCA_049508615.1 Acidimicrobiales bacterium | reverse complement strand
CTTGTAGCCGATCCGGGTGTCCTTGGACCAGTGCGGGAGGAGGCCCCAGCGGTATATGTCCAGCCGCCGCCGTAGTTCCTCGCCGGACACCGGCCGTCTCTGTTCTGGTGGGGCCTCGGTTCTATCCGCTCCGTCTGGACTCTGCGTTTCGTCTGCTTTCTCCATCCCCCCGGTCTTCTTCTCGGCCCCGGACGCCTCTTCCTCGATGACGACGGGGAGGCCTCTGGTCGGGGGCACGTTCCAGCTCGGTCGGCCGTCGGGGTCGACCCCTGCTGCCAATGCCACTTCGAGCAGCCGAGCCAGCTGCGACGGCGGAGTGTGGATGTCGACGCGCCCGCACATCAGGGTCCCGAGCATACGGTCAGGCGCGCATCGACCGATCAGTAGGCGACCGCGCTTTGGCCCGATCGAGTCATGGCGCCGGCGAGTCTTTACTCGACCGCATCAGCTGCTCGGCGGGCACTCGGTCTCTCACGATCGGGTGAGGAGCACCTCCCACGTTCGCACGGACGGCTGACACTCGGTGCCGGTGTGAAGGCCGACCAGGACGGCTTCGTACCATCTGGAATCCAACGATCTCGGGCTGGGGGACGCATCGGAAGTCCCGGCGCGGTGATGCCCTGACGCGTGTGCATCCCGGCGGACTCCCGTCAGGGCCGGGTCACTTCGACGTCGAAGTCGTCCGCGATCTGGTCGAGGCGGTCGAGGCCTTGGGGCAGGGCGAACGGCAGGGCAGGCTCGTTGGAGGTGAGGTCGGCACGTGCTACGCCGCCGGGCCGGTCAGGTAGCTGGCCGAACAGGACGAGCGCTTTTCGGGTTGGGTCCTGCCGGGAGTACCACCACAGCCCGTCGACGGTGGGAAGTGCGGCGGCGATGGCTTCGGCCCAGGCCCGTGTCGTCGGGTACGCGAGCCTCGTGGTTTCGATGAGGTCGGTGCGCGTCGTGCCGAGGGCTGTCAGCCCTGCGTCGTCGAGACGGACGAGGTGGAGGTCACGGGTGGGATGGATGGAGCTCCACTGCCAAGTGAGGTACTTGGCCAGGTAGACGCGTCGGGGTCGCACCGCGCCGGTAGGAGTTTCGATGGTGTGGAAGATCGTCTCGGAGGCCGCCGCATGGTCGTTCTCGCCACCGTAGGCGACAGGGACGACCCGTCTGCCCTGGTGGATGGTCGAGAAGCGGAAGTTGGCGTTCGGGCGCTTGTCCAGCTGGACGGACCCGAAGGTATGCGGATGTGCCCGAGAGATCGCGGTGCCGGCGCTCCAGTCCTCCAGCAGCGCCCGGCCGGCGATTTCGGTGGCGGGCGGGGGAAGCCCCGGAGTCAAGGCTGTTCAGTTTCCGGAAGCGTCGGCCCAGTCGGCGGCCTCGGCTCGAGCGGCGTCGACGACCGCGTCGGCATCGGTGTCCATGACGTCGACGGGCCGCTGCCGGTCGAGGACGTCGAGGGGGGTATCCCACCACAGGGCGAGCTGCCAGCCGCCGTGTCGGAGCCCGGTCGGCAGCTGGGCTAGGACGCGGGCAACGACCGGCTTGGGCCGGTGAGTGTCCGGATCGAACTGGAAGGCGGGGTAGAGGGTCTTGCCGGCGTGGCCGACTCCGAAGACGAACCCTTCGTCGCGCCACCGGTAGGCGGTCGACCGGCGATTTCGGGCCGTCGACTGGGCGAAGTCGGCCACTCCCTCGGCATCGAGTCCTCCGAACTCGGACAAGAAGCGCGCCCGGGAGTCGGCGTTGCGTCGGGCCTGGAGCATCCAGGCGGGGGACGGGACCGTTTCAGGGATCAAGCGGGTCACGACATCGTCGAAGCGGGCGAAGTCGGACGAAACGAGGCGAATCGGCCGGCCGGTCTTGGCAACAGCCCGGGTCACGAGGTCGCGCAAGCTGGCCGGTGCTGTCTCGTTGTCCTCGGCGACGAGGTATCCGATGATCCGGTCGGTCATGAAGTCGACCTCCTACGTAGAGTGACATTAATGACTATATCGCAAGACGTTCCGATTGTCACTAGAGTCATGAGTGCGTCGCAACCCATTAGCTGTGATGGTTGGGAGTGCCATCGGTTGGCGTGACCGTTGGGTAATCGCTCGTGCGGCTGGGCTATCCATCGGGGTGCGCGAGGCGACGTTGGCGGCGTGGGCCATACGGCGACACGGCGCTGGGCGTTGGAGTTCACGTCGGTGAACCGACCTGCACGTTCTCGTACCAAGGGACATTGGCAGCTTGAGGCCTGGTGACAGTGCGTTTCGCGCCGCCATAGCCGGTGATGGTGGACGGTAATCTCTTAATCCTCGTCGACGTGAAGGTGAACGCCCCGCGTCTTTGCGAGGGCTTCGGCTGCTAAGATCACCTCCTCGACCTCAGATGCCGTCAGCGCTTTGCCATCGTCCCAATGTTTGAAGGAACGACGGCTGATCCAGAAATCCGTCCTTCCCTTGGCAGGTGTGGTCATTTCGCCAAGCACCGTGATCTGTCTGTTGCCGAAATCCAGCCGAATCCTTGACCGGGTGAACTCACCATCCACGACATGTTTGTCCGACATGTCAGCACCCTTCCTCGTTGGGCCATTCCGAGTCCGTTGAGTATCGCAGGAACCCGTGCGGCCTCCGGAACCCTGGCTGATCAGCGGCCTCGGCGAGGGGATGCACTCGTTCCCCGACTGGCGGATCCGACCGTGGGCGGGGACGAGACAGGCCAGTCAAGGCCGTAATCCGTCCGACCGTGAAGGTTGACGGGCTCGGGCTGACCTGCTTCCGTAGGGCAACGGAAGAGCTGCCCATAGGCGCCGGAGGCCGAGGCCTCAACGGCCAGGCCGAGGTGTGGATCACCAGTTGGAGTTAAGCGTGGCGCAATCATCAGCAGATGGACAAGAACAGTCCGATTCTCTCGATGCATCGAGCGAAGTTAAGGTCAGGTACGAGGATCGAGTACTCGCTTATCTAGACATTCTTGGATGGTCCGATCTGGTGGATGAAGCGGGCTCTGATGAATCAGGGTTCAGCGAAATTCTCCGAGCCGCAGGTGCCCTTCGATTCACGAAGGATCG
>JBELAS010000241.1:0-3052 GCA_049508615.1 Acidimicrobiales bacterium | reverse complement strand
CATTTCCCTGTTGTACCTCACATTCGCGTCCAATGCTCAAGATGTTCGCCCGCGTGCAAAATGCCAGGTCACCGGGTGCCAGCGTTCTTCCCGAGGACCGCTACGGGTCGTCGAGTGAAGCTCGAACCGAGGCACGTTCTCGGCCAGCGCGCGGTCCACGGTGAAACGCTGAGGTGAGACGTGATCATGGCTGGGTCTCCTGGTGATCGCTCCTGCCGTGTGGCCAACTGGACTGGGCGGGAGGTGCCGACTCCAAGAGGCATTGTCCCCGAACGCTGCCGGGTCGGTGCGATACTGCGGCACTTCTGCGATGCGTTCCAGCGAAGTCTGGTCGCACATTCGGCCATGCTCTGATTGATCGTTTTCCACGTCTCCATTCCCGCCCGCTCACGCTCGAACCGACCGAGAGTCCAACCGAATCTACGTGGACACGCACTACGACCCTGACCCGCAAACCTCCCACGACCAAGGGAGCGCACCGGTTTCGGCCAAGGAGGTGCTGAGCGGGGTACTGCACAACGAGGGTGCCGATGTGGCGGCCCACGACATGATCCGGCGCGAGTTGGCAGAGGCAGAAGGCATAGAACGCCTGTCTGCCGAATACCTGACGTTGGCTGCACTGGCCCAACAACCACGCTGGGACGCCTTGCTCACCCGCTCGGGGTTGCGCGACGGAGATCTCGCTGCTGTGCGAACCGGGGCAGGTCATGGTCCGCTCCTGGCGGCTTTCCGAGAAGCCGATGCCCGTGGCCTCGACATCGAGACCGCCTTCCCCCAACTTGTCGCTGGCCGCTCTTTGGCCGACGCCGCCGACGTGGCTGCTGCACTGCACGGCCGCGTGGAGCGGTGGACCCGGGCGGCCGGTGGTCGGAGTCGGGTCGGCGTGATCGCCGGGCTTATCCCCCGAGCCCAGGGTGTCAGCGACCCCGAGATGGCCCGGGCCCTGGCCGAGCGAGATCTTGCTATGGAACAGCGCGCCCGGGCCCTGGCCGAGCAAGCCGTCAAGTCTGGCGAGCCTTGGGTGGAGGGGTTCGGTACGCCACCGGCAACTCCAGCCCACCGGGAGCGTTGGCTACGGGAGGTCTCGACCGTCGCCGCCTACCGGGACCGCTGGCACATCTCCGGTCAGAGCCCACTCGGCGAGCGAGAATGGTGGGCGCAGCACGGAGCAAACGGGTCAGCTTCGGCGAGCACAAGCCGCCGCCACCCGGGCGATGGCTCTCGGCGGCACCCGAACGCAGCACCAGACCGTCCCGGTCCCGGAAGCGGCAGTCGAGGTGCGCTGGGGAATAGAGCTATGAGTAGATCTCCTCGAGCCCGACGAGGTGGACTTCCGGTCTGGATTCCGCTTGCCCGATGAGCTGAGCAGAGAATCCCGACGCGGAGGCTAAGACGATTCGGACGTCGTGGGCCCCTCGGAGTGCTGCGCCCACGCGATCGAGGCGTGCGAGGTCCTCACTATGGATCTGGCGAAGCTTGGCTTCTCCAATTGCCTCAATGACCCGGTGCTGGGGTCCGGTACCTGGGCCGAGCGCCACAATGTCAAGTTCGTGCGCCGCACGCTCGTCCCTGTCGTTGATGACCGTGGTTCCGACACTGACAATCGGCGCGCCGAACTGCCTCTCGCCGACGCGCCGAACGTGTTCGCGCGCCAAGTGTTCGAGGTGGGGACCGAGCACCAGGGAATCAAAACTCGTGTGCGCATCCGCCCACGCCTCGATGCCTCGACGGTCCTCGAAGAGCGCGGTCCGAGGATGGCGCACTACCTGATGGAAGCGGATGATCGGGTCGGCGATGCGGTACACCGGTCGACGCTGGCGGACGACGTCGTCGTCCTTTTCCAAGAAGCCGGAGCGAACGAGCGCATCGAGGGGATGCAACACACTTTGCTGGGATCGACCCAGCTTGTTGGCGATCGCCGTTTGCGTGCCGTTCCCCTCGGCGACGGCGGCCAAGACCGAAAGATAGAGGGCCCGGTTCTCCATGCCACGCTGCTCACCCAGAAGCCACTCATCCTCACGAAAGAGGGCAGAGGCGGGAGAGAGGACTTCGTCAACGACCCAGTCGTCGAGGTCAGCCAACGACGAGGGCGTCGATCGCACGAGCTCGCGATACCCGGGCGTGCCGCCGAGTATTGCATCAACTCGAAACGCGAGCCTCGGATCCGCAATGGCCCAAAAGCGTTTGGCATCGAGGTAGCTGAAGGGCCGCATGAGCAGATTGGTGTGGACGCGACCTCGGAGTGCACCCTGACCCTCGAGAAGCTCGGCCATCACCGAGATGGCCGAACCACAAAGAACGAGGCGAACGGCGGGCCAACTCTCCTCCTTCGACCGGTCGACGGCTCGTTGGAGGAGTGAGGGCAGCTCCGGGGAGCGCTCCAGAAGGTAGGGGAACTCATCGATGACCGCGACAGCGGGGCCGCCTGCGACCGAACCCCCACCGAGCGTGGAGGACAGAGATCCGGAGTGTGGGTGTGAAGCGAGACGGCCGAGACTCAGGACCGCCTCGTCCCAGTCGGCGAGCGCGAGGCGGCCCACCCCGAGATGGGCTCCGAGGCGGTCGCCGAGCTCGGCCAACGCCTGCAGTGGCTCGTGCTCGAGCGCCTGGTAGTAGAAGCCCCCCGTCGCCGCCGCCAGCCGCCTGAGCGGGTAGGACTTGCCCTGCCGGCGTCGGCCGTAGACGATGCCGATGCGAAGGCCCGGGGTCGTGTCGGAGACGAAGTTCGACAACTCCTCCCACTCGTGTTCGCGGTCAAACAGATCGGTCGGACGGGCCAGGGTCGGCATAGGTAAAGATTACAACATCGACTTTGTAAAACTCGACCTTGTATTACCGTGCGCCGCACTTCACCCACATGAGGGGCGCGATTTGGGTACTCCCGATTCAACTCTCATTCAACCGCACAATCGAACGAGTGGCATGTAGCGGCAAAGAGCGGAAACGACTGCAAGAGGAGAAATCCCAGCTAGAGATAGACATTTTCGGAAAAAGGGGGCTGTAGCTGGGGGGCTTAATTTGCCGGACGGCTCATTAGCAGTGAATCCGATTC
>JBELAS010000240.1:0-3059 GCA_049508615.1 Acidimicrobiales bacterium | reverse complement strand
TCGTCCTAGGGCTGTCTCTCGGGGCGTCCGCCCTCTACGCCATGCTGGACCTGGTGCGCTCGCTCACCGCCAGTGCTCCGTTGCGGTCGCAGAACGCCGTGATCAACGCATCCGCCGTGCCGAACCGCTCGATACTCAACCTCGCCTACCAGCTGGCAGGGATCGCTGTTGCGGTAGTACCGGTCGCGCTAGTCGTCTACCTGCTTGTCCGATCAGGCGAACCGGTCTCGAACATAGGCCTCGACACCAGACGGCTCGGACGGGAAACGGCGTGGGGCGGCGTTCTTGCCGCAGTCGTGGGTGGTGCGGGGCTCGCGTTGTACCTCGGCGCGTACCACGCGGGGCTGAACGTGCGCGTCGTGCCCACCAACCTGCCGGCGGCGTGGTGGCGCATACCCGTGCTCGTCCTTGCTGCCGTGCAGAACGGAGTGCTGGAAGAGGTGGTGGTGTGCGGCTACCTGCTCCACCGGTTACGCCAGCTCCAATGGGGTGACGGACGCTCCCTGATGGTAAGCGCGTTGCTTCGTGGTGCGTACCACCTCTACCAAGGCTTCGGGGGGTTCCTTGGCAACGCCGCGATGGGACTGCTGTTCGGCCGCCTCTACCAACGCCAGGGCCGCCTGGTGCGGCTGGTGTTGGCCCACAGCCTCATTGACACGGGGGCCTTCGTTGGTTACGTGCTGTTGCGCAGCCGAGTGTCGTGGCTGCCCTGAGGCAACGTGGCGATGAGGGACGGAGGCACATCTAGCGCGACGGTGCCCGGATTGGATCGGCTCTCGCGCCGTACACCGCGGGCGAAAACAAGGGCGAGAATCAGGCCTGCGACGATTGCTCCCCACCAGGTCCAGCGACCGTGCCACGAGGCTTGCGAGACGAAGGTCAGTGCAGAGGCGACGCCCGCCGTGGCGAGCAGGCGCGACCAATGGCGGACCGCTGCCACGAGGGCCACTGCCAGCACCGGCCACACGTAGTAGGCAACCATCACGGATTCGAACGCGCAACGAAGTGCCAGCGCGACTGCCATCCACCACAGCAGCTTCTCGAGTGACGCTGTGGACCAGTCGGCCTTGCGCTGCACGCCTCGCCATCGACGCTCGACGACGAGAGCGCATCCGCAGGCGAGGACGACGGCGATCGCCCTCGCCGGACCGGCGGCAACGGCCGCGTGGCCCATGTGAGGTGCGAGGGTTATCCATGGAGTCGGGTGGTCGACCTTCGGCCAATTGGGCTGGTCGGCGACCGCGTTCAAGGTGGCTCGCCAGTTCGCCGCGAGTGCCGAACCGAGCAGCACCGTGCCTGGTGCCGCAGTTCTGGCCAGATAGCCTCCGAGACGCCTCGGTTCGAGCATGACCACGAGGAAGGGGACGGCAAGAAGCACGAGCGGTTGAACCGCGACTGCAGCCCCGACGAGCCATGCAGATCTTTCGGTTCTCGAGTGAGCCAGTGCCAGGACGCCGTACAGAAACAATGCTACCGCCACTGCATCCTCCGGATGTCCCCACCGCACCGAGACGCTCCACAGGGCAACTCCTCCTGCTGCGGCCAGCAACGTTCGCTTCGGCCGAGACGCACCCAGGTGCTCGGCGATCGAATCGGCGGCGAACAACGCCGTGGCGGAGAGAGCGATCTCGTACGGGCCAGCGGCGAGCCACGACGCCGGTTGCGCGTTGTGTACACCGGGGAGCCCGAGCCCGAGCCCTGCTGCGTCGACGAGCGCAACGATCGGAACGAGAACCACGGCCGCGCCTGGCAGCGCCACGAGCCCGGTAGGCGCTGTGTAGAGGCCTCGCACGTCCAGGTGCAAGAGACGTTGTGCGGCGACAAGCGTTCCCCACAGGTCATCGGGCAGCCGCCACGCCGGTTTCCCGGAGAGATGGGGTCCCCACCAAGTTGAAGAGGCCATTCCGACAGCCAGGAGAACGACGGTGGTTAGCAGCGGAAAGGCTCTCTTGATGAGCTAAGGCGTCGGCGCACACACTGACATGACGTTAGAAGCCCCGCACACGCCCTTCCGAGCCGGCCGGATCTGTGCCCCGGGCGCGGTGTTGGTCAGGCGGGACACGGGCGTAGGGTCGGTGATCACGAATCAGATGTCGGGGTATTGACGTGCTGATACCCAGGGCGGACAATGGAAGTAAGCCGGGTCGTGGATCCGGCGCCAGCAGTCAGGAGGGAGCTTGGCGATGCACTCGGCGAGCTCGCAAGAGGAGAGCGGTCCGCCGCGTTGGTAATGCTCCGTCGGTCACCGAATTTCGGGACCGCGGAGTACCCAGATCTACCGCACGGGCCGAGCCCATTATGAGGCCGTAGAGTGCCAGTTACGTGCTGGCCGATCGACAAGACGGTCTTCGCCCAAGGGCGCTGCGTGGCCTGAGAGGCGGTTGAAGACAACTGCATAGATGTTCGTTGGTGAAGCCGGCCGAAGGGCCGGCTTCACTCATGAGTGAGCTTTGTTCGTGTGACCCGTCGTCTCCGGTTCAGGGCGTTACCTGGGAGGATCCTGGGATTGCCAGCCCCGGTCCGACAGCCTCAGAAGCTGGCCGGCAGGAGCGGGCTCAGGTTCTCGAAGAACAAGAACAGCACGAGCAGCAACGGCACGGCTCCGAGCGTGTAGGTGGCCCAAGGACGGCGGCGCCTGCGCGCCAGTGCCCACACCCCGATTGCCACCGCGAGGCAAGCCGCACCCCAGCCGAACGCGCCAGTCCAGCTACCCTGCTCGCCGCCCAGGCCCGAGGAAGACGAGCGTGGTGGGCGGACCAAGGGCACGTGATCGGGAATGACCGCTGGGGGAGTGAGCAGTGACGCTTGCACCACTAGGCGTTGCGCCGCGCTGAAGCGCGGGTTGCACGTGGTGAGCGTCAGCTCGGGCGTGGAAGTGGGCGCGACTACTGCCACGTCTGATGGCTTGACGACGAGAACTTGGGTGACGTCGTAGCAGAAGCGACCCTGGGTGGTGGTCACGACTATCTGGTCACCGGGAACCAGCTCGTTCAGATTGTAGAAGGGCGCTCCGTAAGTGGTGCGGTGCCCGGCGATCGCTGCGTTCCCAGGTTGCCCTG
>JBELAS010000024.1:0-10789 GCA_049508615.1 Acidimicrobiales bacterium | reverse complement strand
CACGCCCGGAGAGACACCGGCGGCAGATGCTCTTCCTGCCGAGACAGAAGCGCCTGAGCCGCAGGCTCTACCCGGGCAGAACGTGGTCTCTCCGGACTTCACGATCATCAGCAACAAGCGCAGGCGCTTCCACTTGCGCTGAGGGCGAAAGCCTCAGACCCAGAACCGGAGGCCGCCGAGACCTAGATCGGAGGTCGGCGCCAGGTGCCCGAGCTGCCGCCTGTCTTCTCCCACAAGGCGAGCTCGCCCACGCTCATCGAACGATCGGAAGACTTGCACATGTCGTAGATGGTCAGGGCCGCGACGACGCATGCAGTAAGGGCCTCCATCTCCACGCCTGTGCGGTCGATGGTCTCGACCTGCGCCTCGACCTCGACGAAGTCGTCGCCGAACGTGAAGTTCACATGCACCGCGCCGACCAGTAACGGGTGGCACATCGGGATCAGATCCGGGGTCCGCTTGGCTGCCTGGATCCCCGCTATCCTCGCCGCGCCCAGCACGTCGCCCTTCGTTATCGCATTACTGGCGACCTTGGCCGTGGTCTCCGGGGCCATCATCACACGGCAACGGGCCAACGCCCGGCGGTGCGTGAGCTCCTTAGGTGTCACCTCCACCATGCGGGCGCCGACCAGGGGGTCCAGGCGCGTCATGCTGCGGTCGGACATCACGGACAGTCTACGCCCAGCAGGCTCTCCGGCTCTCAACCCGGTTGAGGGAGGCACACGAAGGAGACGGACGGTACACTGGCACTCGAGGCACCTGAGTGCCAACGGAGGTGCCGACCGAGCCGAGCGAAAGGGCCGGGCGCCGATGCCCACGTACGAATATGCCTGCACCTCCTGCGGGGAGCACCTCGAGGTGGTCCAGTCCTTTCGCGACGACCCACTGACCGCATGCCCCGCGTGCAGTGGCCCGCTGCGCAAGGTGTTCGGCTCCATTGGCGTCGTCTTCAAGGGGAGCGGCTTCTACAAGACCGACAGCCGCTCGGCCTCTAGATCCTCTAAGCCCGCCGCCTCTTCGGACACCAAGTCCAAGGACTCCTCCTCCACCGCCAAGTCGTCGGAGGGATCTTCGGGGTCGTCCAGCGCGGCATCCGGCAGCTCGAACGGAAGCGGATCCTCGAAGTCCTCGTCCTCGAAGTCCTCGTCCTCGAAGTCCTCGTCCTCGTCGGGCGCGGCCGCCGCCTCCTGAACAGCCCCGGTCGACCGGCCCAGGTCGAAGCGTCGACCTCGAGACTTCAGGCGCCGCTCAACGCCATGTCCCCGATCGCCACGGTTTGCCCCGCGGCCACTCCCGGGAGCCACTCCACGTCACCTCCGATGTGGAGCACCGACTGGAGCATCCTCTGGAGGGTGGAAGCGATCGTCACCTCTCGCACAGGCTCGGCAAACACCCCGCCGCGCACCATCAGCCCCTCTGCCCCGACCGAGAAGTCGCCACTCACAGGGTTCACACCTGAGTGGACACCTGTGATCGACTGTACATAGAGCCCTTCACCAACCTCGGCCATGATCCCTTGGGCGTCGAGAACCCCCGGGCTGAGAAGCACAGCCCGGCACCCCGCCACAGGGGTCGACGCATACCCGCCACGCACAGCTGATGCCGTGGACACGGTGGATGCGCGCCTGGCCGCAACGGTGTCGAACACGAAACCACGCAGGATTCCTCTTTCGATCAACACGTTGCGCCGGCAGGCCAGGCCCTCGGCGTCGTATCTCGACGCGCCGAACGCACGCGCGTCGGTGGGATCGTCGAGGAGCTCGAACGCGCCCACCGCCACCTCTTCACCCACACGATCGGCGAAGAACGAACGGCCCTTCGTCACCGCCTCCCCGGAGAGAGCCGAGGAGACGATCCCGAGAAGCGAGGAGGTAACGCGCGGATCGAGCACGACCACGAAACGGCCCGACTTGGCCTTTGCGGCCCCGAGCAGACGTGTTGCGCGCTCGACCGCGTCAGTGGCCGTGCGGGCAGGGTCGAGGTCCTCGAGGCCTCGCCCGGCCGAGAGTCCCATGCCGGTCTGACTGTCCGTGCCCTCTCCGGCAATGGCCATCACCGACAGGCTGCACATCGTGCGCCGAGAGGACGCAGCAATACCGGTGGAGGAGGCCACGGTGGACTCGAATGCCATGTCTGCGTAGTCGCAGTACGCCACTTGGCGAACTCTGTGATCCATACCACGCACGCGTCGCTCGAGCTCGAGTGCGAGCGCGACTTTCGTGGCGGTAGGCACGCTGACCACCGATTCATCCCACAGATCGAGAGACGCAGGTGCCACGCCGTCGGGCTCGGCCAGACCTACGTGCTCGTCGGGGGTGGCGAATGTGGCGTTGTCACGGGCCTCGGCCAGCGTCTCGCCTACCACCATCTCCCCGAGCGAGCCAGCATAGGCGAATCCCTGCCGCCCGCCCGTCACCACCCGAACACCGATACCCGCCGAGGCCGCCGACGACAATGACTCGATCTCACCGTCGTACGCGCGCACGTCGACCTCCACGCCGCGTGAGGCGTACACCTCGAGCTGCTCGCTCCGGCGCGCGTGCGCTGCCACCTTCATCGTCAGCTCGAGCAGCTCCCCCGTCTCCTCGGTACCTGAACCGGCATTTGATTGCACCGCAGACTCAGCCACCTGCCGTTCCCCCGATCGTGATCGACGTGACGCGCAGGGTCGGCTGCCCGGTGCCAACCGGGACGCTCTGCCCGTCCTTGCCGCAGGTCCCAGGTCCTCCCATGGCGAAATCGTTGCCGACGGCGTCGATGCGGCGCAGCACCTCAGGGCCATTTCCGATCAGGTTTGCGTCTCGAAGAGGTTCGGTGATGTGCCCGTCGTCGATGAGGTAGGCCTCGGCCGTGCCGAACACGAAGTCGCCGGTGGCGGTGTTCACCTGGCCGCCACCCAGCTTGGCCACGTAGATCCCCTGCCGGGTCTGGGCCACCATCTCGTCGGGATCGGACTCGCCGTTCAAGAGGAACGTGTTCGTCATCCTCACCATCGGAAGGTGCCGGTAGCTCTGGCGCCTGCCGTTGGCCGACGAGAGCCTTCCCTTCTTGCGCGCTCGCAGGGAGTCCCACATGTAGTCGGTGAGGATCCCCTTCTCGATCAACACGTTGCGCCTCGCCGCGTGTCCCTCGTCGTCGATCGCAAAGCTCCCCCATTCGGGGTCCATCGTCCCGTCGTCGACCAACGTGACGAGCGGGCTCGCCACCTGCTCGCCCACGCGTCCCACGAACGCAGAGGCCTCTTTCTCGATGTGGTCCGCCTCGAGCCCGTGGCCGCACGCCTCATGAAAGAGGATGCCGCCGCTGCCTCGGGCAAGCACGAGCGGCACCTCCCCGCTCGGGGCCGGGCGAGCAGAGAGCTTCGTGAGCGCGCGGCGCGCCGCAGTGGTGGCCACGTCCTCTACGTCGACGATGTCGAACAGCTCGAAACCCACGGTGAAGGCCGCCGACTCGAATCCGGTCTGCATACCGGTGTCACCCACTGCTACGCACGACACCGTGAAGCGCGACCGAACCTGGTCGTCGAAAGCGAGCACCCCGTCGCTGTTGGCCACGAGGATTCGCCGGCGGCTGTCCCCGTAGGCGGCTGACACCTGGGAGATCGCGGCACCCGACGAGCGGGCCGCCTCGTCCGCTCGGGCGAGCAATTCGATCTTGCGCGCCTTCTCAACCGTCTCGGGCAGAATCGCCACCTCGGAATGTCGGCGTACCTCCGATTGCTCCAGAGCGACCGTGCGCCCACCGCCTCCCCGGTGCGCCACCGCCGCTGCGACTTCGGCTGCTGCAAGCAAGCCCGCCTCGGAGAGCTCGGCGGTATGGGCATACCCCGTCGTATCGCCGACGACCACCTGCACCCCGGCGCCACGGTCACGGCCCGAGGACAGCTCCTCGATCCGGCCGTCGTCCAGGGTGGCCGAGGTACCCCTACGATCCTCGGCGAAGACCTCTGCGAAATCGGCACCGTGCGCCAATGCGGCACCTAGCACACTCTCTACGACCGGCGTCTCGACGAGAAGCGATCCTGAAGGGGTGGTGTCGGTCACGGCGTTCTCCCTTCCTGGGTTGTTGGTTCACCGAGGTTGCTGATTGCCGGGCATTGGATCTTGTCCGGGGCCCCACCCGTTCCCGACGGCCGCGTCCTCACTTCACGACCTTAGGACTCGAGATCGTAAGTTCGGTCATGTGCTCAAGACCGTCCAGCTGAGGCACCCTCCGATTACTTGCGTACTTGTATTCGCGGCACCGATGCCCCTGGTTGCCAAGTCGTTCACCGGTTCACCACCCGCGGCCTGCCCCAAGACCTGGGTTTCAATTAGGGTGGCTCGCGGTGGATCGGCATGAGGACACTGGGTCCCACCGGGAAGGCCCGCTGAGCAGCTCGCGGACGACCTGGCCCCGGGTTCAGCGGTTTCGTATGGTACCGGAGTGCTGTTGGAACCCGGGCTGAGCGCACGTGCCTCGCTGGTGGTGAGCCGCGATGACACAGCCACCGCCATGCGCTCGGGCGCGGTAGACGTGCTCGGCACGCCACGGCTCATCGCGCTTTGCGAGGAGGCGAGCTGCCTGGCGGTGGCACAAGCACTGCCCGAGGGCCACACCTCTGTCGAGATGCGGGTGCAGTTCGATCATCTGGCCCCGGTTCGTGTCGGCTCGAAGGTGACCGCCGACGCAGTGCTCGAGCGAGTGGAAGGACGGCGCCTCGTGTTCACGGTGTCGGCCACGGACTCGGTAGGCCTGGTGGGCGCGGGTAGGGTGACCAGAGTGGTGGTGGAGACCGACGCGTTCCTCACAAAAGCGCGCTGATCCAGGAAGTTCGCTCCCCACCGAGACCTAGTTGGGGCCCTTCTCCCTGATCTTCTGGAGGTACTCCTCAGGACCGCGCCGACCCCGGATCCTCTCACTCATCAGACCGGCCGGTTCTTAGTCGCGCGTTCTCGACCGAGGTTCGTCTGGGCCCGCCTGGCACGCCGCTTGCAGCGAATCGCAGTCGACCGCTTGCAGGCGACTTTTGTCGTCGGGTCGAGATGCACCAGAGGAACGGGTCGGAGCCAGCGTGTCGCCTGCCGGTGCACGGGCCGAGGCGATCACCTCGAGGATCTCGGAACCGATGAGCTCCTCGCGCTCGAGCAGGGCGTCGCGCAGCGTCTCGACCACATGGCGGTTGGACTCGATCATTTCGCGGGCCTCGGCCTTGGCACGCCGCAGGAGGTCCTCCACCTCGTCGCGGCCACCATCGGTCGAGAGCACCTTCGACACGATGTTGGCGCCGCCGGGCACCTCGAGCGCCGCCGCCGAGATCAGGGTGCTGCCCATGCCGAGGCTCCCCACCATCTGACACGCGGCGTTCGTAGCCGCCTGGAGATCCGCGGCGACCCCGGAGCTGATCTCGCCGAAGAAGAGCTCCTCGGCGACCATGCCACCGAAGGCGATCTGGACCAACGCGTGAATCTCCGACCGGGTCTTGGTAAAGCGCTCTTCCTCTTCTGAGTGGGCTAGCAGGCCGAGGGCCTCCCTGCGCTTCACGATCGAGAGGACGTCGAGCTTGCGGCCCCTGCCTGCCAACCAGGCGACCGTCGCATGGCCCGACTCGTGGATGGCGATGGTGCGCCGTTCGGCCTCGGTGTACTCGACCGGCTGGGCGAGGCCGATCTCCTCGGTCATCTTCGCCTGGCTCACGTCGGCCCAGGACAGGCGCTCGGCCCCCCGACGCAACGCCCACACGAGCGCTTCGTCCAGCAGGTGCTCGATCATCACCGGCGAGTACCCGGCCGTGAAACCGGCCAGCGTGTCGCGCCTCTCGGGGTCGTCGAGCTCGCCGTCGTGCGCCTTCTTGTCGAGGTAGTAGTCGATGATCTCGCGCCGTCCACTGCGACTCGGGAGCCCGAAGAAGATCGAACGGTCGAAACGCCCAGGGCGCACGAGCGCCGGGTCGAGGTCTGCGGAACGGTTCGTGGCACCGATGACGAGAACGTTGGCTGACGCCGGGACCGGCCTGCGCAGTTCGCGCCCGGCAGGAAGCCAGCGGTTCAAGACCTCTACGAGCGCGCCCACGACGCGCGTCGCGGCAGGGGGCTGGTCGAAGGACTGGAGCTGGATCAAGAGCTCGTTCACCACCCCGGCGACACCGTCGTGGTGGCGTCCGACCCCCATCCCGCCCCGGGCCCCGCCGATGGCGTCGATCTCCTCGATGAACCCGACGGCACCTCCTTCGCGGCGGGCGTACGTGCGCAGAGCCCTGAAGTAGGAGCGGATCTTCCGGTTCGTCTGCCCGTAGAACATCGACTGGAACGCCGATGACGACACGAAGAGGAACGGCACGCCTCCTTCGGCCGCCATCGCCTTTGCCATGTACGTCTTGCCAGTACCTGGTGGGCCCTCGAACAAGATCGCCCGGCGCGCGGAGCCACCCATGCGCTCGGAGAAGGTGCGGTGGGCGAGGAAGAGATTGAGCGTCTTCACCGCCTCGTCCACGATCATCCCCGCGCCTTTCACGTCGGAGAACCGAACGTCGATCTCGTTCGGACGGTACAGGATGTGCGGCGATCGCCCGCCCCCGATGAGCGGGACCAGGATCGCCACGGCGAGGAGCACGATCAGCCCCAGCGCCGGCAGGTACGGCACGATCGACGACGGAACATGCGGTAGGCCCAGAGCGCCGTGGTGCCACACCACGGCGCGCAGCACAAGCCAGACGGCGATCGGTAGGAGCACGAGCGCCAGCGCGGCCCAACGGCGGCGGCGGACACGCTCTCGGGTGACCCCCACGTCCGCCCCTGCCGCGCGGATCACATCCGAGCGACCGAGCGACCCGAGCTCGGCCACAGCACCTCTGGCATCGGCGGCACCGGTCGCCTGGCGCCTGAACATGTGCCGGTCTGCCTGCCTGCTCATCGCCCTTCGCATCCCTTCGTTCGTGCCACCGGCCTCCTTAGCGCGCCTCCGGCTCCTCCAACCGCGGCGCTGGTGCCCTGCTGGTGCCCAGTCTTCACCGCTGCTCTAAGGGCATCGCCAACAGAAACTCAACTCTGGCCTAACTCCAGGACAACTGAACGAGCTGAGCGGCGGAGTGCGCGCGCAACGCAAGAGTCTCTGTCCGATAGGCACCGCCCCGTGGAGACCTCGTGGCAGCGCCGGGCGACAGGAAGGGGCTCAGACCTGGCGCCCGAGGACATTGCCGATCACACCTCCAACGACTCCCCCGCCGACCGCCTCACGTCTGTCCTCGCCGCCGACGTACTCGGACAGCGCATGGGCGAGCACCGGCAGGGGCATGCTCTGGAGCCAGATCGTCCCCGGCCCCGTGAGTGTCACCAGGTGGTGCCCATCCGCGCCGAAGTACCGGTTCGCGATGCCCGGGAGGCGAACGACGGTGAAGCTCACGGTGTCGGTGAACATCCCGACATGCCCGGGGTGCACCAGAAGCGACTGGCCCTGTGCGAGGTCATAGGTGGCGATCTCGCCCGACAGCTCCACCCATGCCTGTCCTTCGCCTTCGAGCTTCTGAAGTATGAAGCCCTCGCCGCCCCACAGGCCGCCGCGAAACGTCTGCTGCAGGCAGACCGAGGGGGTGATGCCCGGGGTCCCGCACAACCAACCGTGGCGGTGCACCACGTACCCGTGTCCAGGTGAGATCTCGATGGGGAATATGCGGCCCGGGACCTTGCTGGCAAAGGTGACCATCCCCTGACCGCCCTGCGGCTCGTATCTCGTGAGGAAGAGCCCGCCCCCACCTGCGATCCGCTTCAACCCGCCAAGCAGCCCGCCACCGCCGCCGGTGTCGGTCTTCTGGGACATCTTCATGTTCGCTGTCATCCACGACAGGTCACCGTGCGTGGAGACGAGCGCCTCGCCTGGTTCGAGCACCATCTCGAGAACAGGCATCGTCGTGCCCTTCACATTCGCCTGCATCGCGTGCACACCCCTCTCGCCTGGCTACCCGGCTCCTACCGAGCGAAACTCGGCCCTGAGTCTGCCTCATCAGCCGGTTCGGCTGCTTGCGCGGCACGCAGCATCGGCTCGTCAGCGGATCCGGCGACGGGACGAAGACCGGGCGAATCTGTGGCCGCCATACCGGCCGGCTCGGGTCCGCGGTAGCGTGGGCAGGTCCCACCACGGGCCACCAGCGCACCGCCCTCGGTGAATACCCATGTTCCTAGACGACATACATGAGCCCGCCGACCTGCGGACACTGTCGCTGACCCAGCTCACGCAGCTGGCAGCGGAGATCCGGGCGCGCATCGTGGATGTGGTCACCGCCAACGGCGGACATCTCGGCTCGGACCTGGGCGTTGTGGAGCTGACCCTGGCTCTGCACCGGGTGTTCGACTCCCCCCGCGACGCCATCATCTGGGACACCGGCCACCAGACCTACCCGCACAAGCTGCTCACAGGCCGTCAGGCTGCCTTCGACACGCTTCGCCAGCCCGGGGGCCTGTCGGGATATCCCTCCCGCAAGGAGTCGGTGCACGACTGGGTCGAGAACTGCCACGCCTCTACCGGCCTCAGCTACGCGCACGGCATAGCCACCGGGTTCCACCTGCGCGGCGAGGACGACCGACGGGTGGTGGCCGTCGTCGGTGACGGGGCGCTCACGGGAGGCATGGCCTACGAAGCCCTGAACAACCTGGGCCATGCCGGGTGTCCCGTCATCATCGTGCTGAACGACAACGGCCGTTCCTACGCCCCCACCATCTCGAGGCTCTCCTCGGGACTGACATACCTCCGGCTCAATCCCTCTTACATCCATGCGCGCGAACGCCTGCGCTTGATGCTTCGGCGCTTCGCGGGTCCCGGTGGTCTCGTCTACTCGGGCATGCATGGCCTCACCAGCGCGCTGCGCGAGACAGTCACTCCCCACCGGTTCTTCGAGGTGCTCGGCGTGCGCTACGTGGGACCCATCGATGGGCACGACATCGCGGGAATGGAGCAGGCGTTCGCGCACGCGGCGGAGTGGCGCGGGCCGATTGTCGTGCATGTTCTCACCCAGAAAGGACGCGGTTATGCGCCCGCAGAGGACGACGAGGTGCAGCGCCTTCATGACTTCAAGGTGCAACCCGCCAAGGTTGCCCAAGGCGCACCGGCACCGGTCTCGTACACCGAAGCCTTCACGCGGGCGATCGTGAAGGAGGCGGAGCGCCGGCCAGAGCTGGTCGCCATCACGGCGGCCATGCCCGGACCCACCGGGTTGTTGCCCTTCCAGGCCGCGTTCGGAGACCGCTTCCTGGATGTTGGCATCGCAGAGCAGCACGCGGTTACGGCGGCTGCGGGAATGGCGATGGCGGGCCTCCGTCCGGTGGTGGCGATCTACTCCACCTTCTTCTCGCGCGCCTTCGACCAGGCCAACCTTGATGTGGGACTCCACGGTCTGCCGGTGGTGTTCGTTCTCGACCGGGCCGGGGTCACCGGCGACGACGGTCCGAGCCACCACGGTGTGCTGGATCTGTCTCTGGCGCTGTCCATCCCGAACATGACCGTTTTCGCTCCTTCCTCCGCGCAGGAGGTGGGCGTCATGCTCGAGACGGCCCTGTCCCTCGACGGGCCGTCTGCGATCCGGTTTCCGAAGACGCCGGCTTGGCAAGTTGGCAACGGCTGCGTGGGAAGGGGGCTGTCGGCCCGGCTCGTGCGGCATGGCGACGGCACGGTGTGCCTGCTGGCGGTGGGAAAGCTCGTCGAGGCCGCAGAGGAGGCCGCTGCCAAGCTCGCCCCCGACGGGATCGAAGCCACCGTGTGGGACGTGCGGGTGGTGTCCCCGCCCGACCCCGAGATGCTCGCCGACGCATCCGGGCACGGCCTGGTGCTGACGCTGGAAGACGGCATCCGGATCGGCGGCGCCGGCACGTTCCTCGTCGATGCCATGCGCCGCTCGGACTCCGGCGACCTCGTCCGGTCCTCGGTGCGGGTCCTGGGCATCCCCGGCACCTACATCCCCCACGGCAAGCCCGACCAGATCCTGGCGGAGCTCGGTTTGGACGGGCCGGGGATCGCCTCCTCGGTGACCCAGGCTCTAGCCACACAGAGGGACCGGCTCCAGCCGACCTGAGCTGACGCCGACGACTGCGCAGAGAGCCAGTTGAGTTTTTCACATCGAGGTGTCGGCGCGATTGGCCGAGGAGGCCCGCCATTCGCCTGAAGAGGCCGCGATTGGCTGAAGAGGCCCGCGATTCGCCGAAGAGGCCATGGAGAAGGCACGCTGGGACCCTCGATGAAGAACCTTAAGCTTGGGCTCCAGCTCGGTTACTGGGGAGCGGGGCCGCCCATCGGTGCCGCCGAGCTGGTCGACAACGCAGAGAGACTCGGCTTTGACTCGGTGTGGACAGCAGAGGCGTACGGGTCGGACGCGCTGACCCCGCTCGCCTGGTGGGGGTCGCGCACCTCACGGGTACGACTCGGGACGGCCCTGTGCCAACTGTCCGCACGCACACCGACCGCCATGGCCATGGCCGCCCTCACCCTCGACCACCTGACCGGCGGCCGTTTCGTCCTCGGGCTCGGGGCGTCAGGTCCCCAGGTGGTCGAGGGTTGGTACGGCCAGCCCTTCGGTAGACCCCTCGAGCGGACTCGTCAGTACGTGTCCATCGTCCGCCAGGTGTTGAAACGCCAGGCGCCGGTCACGAGCGACGGGCCTCACTACCCACTTCCATACCCGGGGGGTACGGGACTCGGGAAGCCTCTCAAGGCGATAGTGCACCCCTTGCGCTCGGAGATCCCGATCGTCCTCGGGGCCGAAGGCCCGAAGAACGTGGCTCTGGCAGCTGAGATCGCCGATGGCTGGTTCCCGATCTTCTTCTCA
>JBELAS010000239.1:0-3064 GCA_049508615.1 Acidimicrobiales bacterium | reverse complement strand
GTCCCAGGTCCTGCTCAGGGCGTCTTTGAGGCGTGGGCGACCGTAGGGCTCCATCCCCACGACGCCCGCACGGGGTTGGGGGAGGTGGAGGCGGTGCTCGAACGGGCGCTCACCGAGCGACCGGGGGTGGTGACGGCGGTCGGCGAGTGCGGGCTCGACTACCACTACGAGAACTCGCCACGCGACATCCAACGAGAGGTCTTCGCCGAGCAGGTCGCGCTGGCGCGCAGGCACGGTCTCGCCTTGGTCGTGCACTCGCGCGACGCGTGGGACGACACCGTGGACATACTGAGCGCCGAAGACGCGCCCGAACACATAATGCTGCACTGTTTCACCGGTGGTCCCGACGTCGCGCGACGTTGTCTCGATCTCGGCGCCTATCTTTCGTTCAGTGGGGTCGTGACTTTCAAGAACGCGGGGGATGTCCGTGACGCGCTCGAGCTTTGCCCGCTCGATCGACTCCTGGTGGAGACCGACGCCCCGTTTCTTGCGCCCGTTCCGCACCGCGGAGAACAGAACAAGCCGGCGTGGGTGGTGGTCGTTGGCGAAGCAGTGGCACAGATCAAGGCGGTGCCGGTTGTCGATATCGCGGTCGCTACGACCATGGCGGCCCGCGCCGTGTTCAAGGTGGGTTGACGCGAGGCGCGCTGTCCACATGACCGGTCGGGATGAAAACGATTCCGACAACATCGCGCCAACTTTTTTCGATGAGGAAAGCTCGGCGCGCATCTGAGTTGTCGCATCTTGCGTTGAGCGTGAAGTCCATGTGGACTTCGCTCGTGATGTACCGATTTACCAGGTGATACGCGGGTTTTTCCACAGGCTTGTGATTTGCTGGAACTCCAGCAACAAGTTCACGCTACGTGACGACAACCGTTGCATGCAGAACTCGAGTTGATGTGCGCGCGGAAGTTCGCTTAGGTTCGCCGGTGATCCCGACGCAGTTCAAGTGCAAGTCCGCAGAGGAAGGACGGAGTTCTGAGGACGCAAAAGAGCGCCGGGGGGTGGCGGCCCGTCATTCGCTTGGGGCTCTGTGTTGCCCTGGTGCTGGTGCCGCTCCTCCTGCTATCGAACCCAGGAGGTGCGCTGTCTCGAAAGCCGAGAGCGTCGGAGCGACTTGATCGCGCTGCAGTGCGCTCTCGCCACCGGCACGCGCCCGCGTCGATGCCGATCACTCCGTGGACCACTCAGGTCGCGCTGGCCGACGACATCGTTCACGCGGCGGCCGTAGCGACGACCACCACGACTCTCGCTCCCGTGCCGGTGGTCGCAGTGAAGTACGTGACTGCGCCACCTACCACGACCACCACCACCATGCCGCCCCTGTCACCGACCACGACCACGACCACGACCACCGCGCCTCCGTCTCCGCCCCTGGCGAACGAGGAGTCCGGAGAGGCCTCGTGGTATCAAGCTCCGTCGGGGACCTGCGCCAGCCCGGACATCGCGTTCGGCGCGGTGGTGAGGGTGACCGACCTGTCCAACGGCCTGTCGACCACCTGCACGGTAGAAGACCGCGGCCCGGGAGTGTCGGGGCGGATCATCGACTTGTCGGGGCAGACCTTCTCCCAGCTGGCTGAGCCCTCGACTGGGGTCATCGAAGTGCGCATCGGCTGGTGAGCCGTCCCGCGTCGGCTGGTGGTCCGTCCCGCGTCGGCTGGTGATATGCCCCGCAGGGGATCTGATCACGGCACAATCGTGAAATG
The DNA here is from genome assembly GCA_049508615.1 of Acidimicrobiales bacterium. GTDB lineage: Bacteria > Actinomycetota > Acidimicrobiia > Acidimicrobiales > UBA8190 > Bog-564. The sequence goes on along the minus strand of JBELAS010000239.1, from coordinate 1,358 downwards.
GCGCTGACCCGTGGAGAACTGCAGGAGCTGCTCGCCGGGCAGGGCTTGCGCCCGAGCCGGGCACTGGGCCAGAACTTCGTCGTTGACCGGAACACGGTGCGCCGTGTGGCGCGCTTGGCGGAGCTGGAGCCAGGAGATCGGGTGGTGGAGGTGGGGGCCGGGTTGGGAGCGCTGACCCTCGAGCTCGTCCGTAGCGGAGCTCGGGTGACAGCGGTCGAGGTGGACCGGCGCCTCCTGCCACTTCTTCGCGCGCAAGTGGAGCCGTGCGGAGCGCGGGTGGTGGAGGCCGACGCGCTCAGCTTGGACTGGAGCGCGCTGCTACAAGACCAGCCTGCGGATCCGGCAACTGTTCAGGGAAGGCCGTGGAACTTAGTCGCGAACCTGCCGTACAACGTCGCTGTCCCTGTGGTGGCGCGCGTCCTCGAAGAAGCGCCGATGGTGCGCTCGATGCTCGTGATGATCCAACGCGAGGTCGGTGAGAGATTGGCTGCCGTCCCAGGGGATGCCTCCTACGGTGCGCTATCGGTGAAGGTCGCCTATCACGCCACGGCGCGCATTGTCGGTGGGGTACCAGCTTCGGTCTTCGTTCCCCGACCACGTGTCTCGTCGGTGCTGGTTCGGATCGTTCGCCGCCCAACCGTCGCAGTCGATCCCGCTGTCGTGCCGCCCGAGCAGTTGTTCAGCGTGGTCCGTGCAGGTTTTGCGCACCGCCGGAAGATGCTTCGTGGCGCGCTGGCGGGTGTGGTGACCCCAGAAGCCTTCGTCTCAGCCGGGGTCGACCCGCGGGCGAGGGCGCAAGAGCTGTCGATCGAGCAGTGGGGGAGACTCGCTGCGTGTGGCCTCGGGACACCTCGGACGTGACCGAGCCCAAGATCTCCGTCCTCTTGGCGCCGGCGAAGCTCACGCTGTCTCTTCGTGTCACCGGCGTGCGAGGCGACGGTTACCACCTGCTGGAGGCCGACATGGTGAGCATCGACCTCGCCGACACCCTCGAGATCGCAGAGGGCGGCGGGATCACGTTGGTGGACGAGGTGGTCGGAGGGCAGGGTGTGTCCGAGGTCCCCTCGGGGGAGCAGAACCTTGTGAGCCGGGCGCTAGACCTGCTGGGACGCAGCGCTGCGGTTCGGTTGGTGAAGCGGATCCCCCCCGGAGCGGGCCTCGGCGGTGGCTCCGCAGACGCGGCAGCCGTGTTGAGGTGGGGGGGCCGGGCTGATGTCGCGCTCGCGGCGCGACTCGGGGCGGACGTGCCGTTCTGCCTTCATGGAGGCCGGGCGCGTGTAAGGGGTGTCGGCGAGATCGTCGAGCCTCTGGCCTTCGAGGACCGTCGCTTCGTGCTGCTCCTTCCCCCACTGCGCGTT
>JBELAS010000238.1:0-3065 GCA_049508615.1 Acidimicrobiales bacterium | reverse complement strand
GGGCTCAGGTGCAACACTCTTGGCGGTGAGCCCTCGCTCCGGAGACGAAAGGCTGGTGCGGTCGACGGATCCATCTCGTGGCGGCGCGCGGGTGCACAGGTCGCCTTCGTGGCCCTCGGCGGCGTCGAGGGTGGTCGGTGTCATCGGTGACCCCATCACGCACTCGTTGTCGCCGCTGGTCCACAATGCCGCGTTCGATGCCATGGGGCTCGACTGGGCATCGGTCGGCTTCGAGGTTCGGGCCGGGCGGGTACCGGGGGCGCTCGAGGGGATGCGCGCGCTCGGTATAGCGGGTCTGTCGGTGACCACTCCGCACAAGGATGCCGCAGCGGCATCGGTCGACGAACTCAGTGCTCTGGCAAAGAGGATCGGGGCAGTGAACTGCGTCATCTGGCGCGACGGGCGGCTCTTCGGCGACTCGACGGACGGGGAGGGGTTCGTGCAGGCCCTTCGACGGGGTTGCGAGTTCGATCCGGACGGGAGTCGTTGCGCGGTGCTCGGGGGAGGAGGTGCAGCACGTGCCGTCGTGCTGGCTCTGGCAGAAGCGGGCGCGGCAGAAGTGGTGGTGGTCAACCGCACCCCCGCGCGTGCCGTCCGAGCAGCTGCGCTTGCCGGAGACGTCGGGCGAGTGGGTAGCTCGAAGGATGTCACAGATGCGGACCTCGTCGTGCAGGCAACCTCGCTCGGGATGGCAGGAGCATCGAGCAAGGAGCCGAGCGAAAGGGAGAGCAAGGAGCCGAGCGAAAGGGAGAGCAAGGAGCCGAGCGAAAAGGGGAGGCGCGGTCAGGGCGAACTGGATGGTCGCTCTGTGGCGATGCCGGTGGACCCGGACCTTCTCCGTCATGGTCAGCTGGTTGCCGAGCTCGTGGTCAACCCACTGGTGACCCCGTTGATGGAAGCTGCGAAGGCACGGGGAGCGCGCGCCTTCGGAGGACTTGGAATGCTGGTACACCAGGCTGCACTCGCCATCGAGCGTTGGACAGGCGAACGGGCGCCGGTCGAGGCGATGTGGAAGGCGCTCGGAGAGCGCGTGCCTGGCAACTGAAGCGCCTTTGGAACGACGGCTCGGCCCCTGTCGAGCGTGTTCCTTCAGGGCGTAGCGACGTGAGTCGACGGGTGCGAGCCTCCGCGTGACTTGTTACCCAACTGCCGGATCTCGCCATTCGCAACGACCCACATTGTGCCGTCGGCGGCTCTCAACCGCGTGACGCGAAGCGTCAGATCTTCGACAGTCCCGGTGATATCACCGACCACGAGGGTGTCGCCGATGTCGAACTGGTCCTCCACGATGAGGAGAAATCCTGACAGCAGGTCACGCACGAGGCTCTGTGCCCCGAAACCGATCGTGGCTCCTATCACGGTCGCGCCCGCGAGAAGTGGAGTCAGGTTGATGCCGATCGTCTCCAAGGCGATGAAGAAGGCGATCGTCAGGACGACGGCTCGCCAGACGTTGGCGGCCAGCGTGGTCACGGTGGTCGCCCGCGCTGAGGAGCGTGACGAGCCGTGACGCGCGGCTGCCTTCCGAGCGGCACTGCCGATCCAGTGGCGGATCACCCGGTTGCCGAGCCAGCTCACCGCCACGGCTACCACGGCGATCACGACGACGCTGACCGGTTTCACCACCACCTGCTGGATGTGGGCCGCTGTCGGTTCACCCACCCCTGCCCACCGGAGCAGGTCGTAGAGCCAACCGTTCACGGCCAGCACGGGCGGGGTGGCTGAGGGAGGCACGACCGGTATTCTGGTCCGCCGGAGCACCCTGGTGAGCACTACTCTGTCCCCCCGCCCGTTCCCTGGCAGGCAGCTCGCCCTCCGAGCCGACGTGATGCTGGCATTCACCACGCTCGTCGTGGCAGCGATCGGTGTGGTGATGGTCTACTCGGCGACTCGCTCCAAGCTGGTGCTCGCCGGGCTGAGCCCGCACTACTACCTCGATCACCAGGCTGTATACGTCGTGGTCGGGGCCGGCGTGATGTTGGTGTTGGCGACTAAGGACTACCGCTGGCTCGAGCACGCCAGCGCGGTGCTCTACGTGGGACTCGTCCTGGCCCTGGTGGCGATGTTCACGCCGATCGGATCACGACGACTCGGTGCCACCCGGTGGCTCCAGCTGGGACCGGTGCAGATCCAACCCTCGGCTTTCGGGACGCTGGTGTTGATCGTGATCGTGGCGACGTTCTGCGCGCGCAGGCCCGAAGGTCTCAACCGCCAGGACCTGCTCAAGGTGCTCGGGCTCGTCGTGCTGCCGATCCTGCTGGTCGTGCGCCAACCCGACCTGGGCAGTGGGATCGTCATGTCCGTGGTGCTTCTGGTCATGCTCGTGGTGGCCGGTATCCCGAACCGGTACCTCGTGTTACTGGTGCTCTGCGCTGTGCTGGGTGGGTTCGCAATCGTGCACTTGGGCCTTCTCAAGCCCTACCAGGTACAACGTCTGACCGGCTTCCTGAGCCAGTCGAAGAACCCCCAGGGCACCGGGTACAACCTGCACGAATCGGTTGCTGCGATCGGCTCCGGGGGCCCATTCGGAAAAGGTCTCTTCCACGGGTCACAGACGAACCTCTCGTACGTGCCCTCGCAGCCGACCGACTTCATATTCTCCGCTGTCGGGGAACAGCTGGGTTTTGCCGGGGCAGCCACGGTGCTTCTGCTCCTCGGGATCGTCTGCTGGCGGATCCTGCGTTGCGCGCAAGTCGCGCGGGACCCCTTCGGGCGGCTGTTGGCCGCAGGGGCCTTCACCCTGATCGCTTTCAGCGCTTTCGAGAATGCCGGCATGTCGATGGGGATCATGCCGATCGCCGGGATCCCCTTACCTTTCCTGAGCTACGGCGGATCGGCCACCATCGCCTTCTTCGCCGCAGTGGGCATGGCTCTTTCGGTGCACTTGCACCGCGGACGATGACGTATGCCGGGGCGCCGGGCCCACCGAGTAACGACGTGCCGCTGCCGGAGGAGGGGTCGGGCCGGCCGGAGGAGGGGTCGGGCCGGCCGGAGGAGGAGCCCGAAGATCCCGAGCGTTGGAGGTTGGCGGTGGTGACCGGGGTGTCGATGGACCTACCCGAGGTCCA
>JBELAS010000237.1:0-3081 GCA_049508615.1 Acidimicrobiales bacterium | reverse complement strand
AGGGTCGCCGGGGAGAGGTTCAGCTCGGCGATAGACCGCCACTTTTGGACGAGGTCGGCCAACGTCCCGTCGGTGACCACGTGGTCGCCGCGACCCGCTTCCATCAGCAGCTCGGGAAGCATGTCCTCTGCAAACCGCTTGGTGCCATGGATGGTGCGAGTCAGATAGCGGCGCCGTCCGTCGGTTTCGCGACCGACGTACACCTTCGCTCGCCAGACATTCTTGCCACGTTCTTCTAGGTGTCCCCGCATCGATTGCCAGGATAGCGGGGATTCCCAAGGGATTCCCCGATTGTTCCGCTAGTGTTGACAGAAACATAACATCTGGGCTCCCACCTGGACTTTCTCCAGCGCCCCCGGCAGGACTCGAACCTGCGACGCACGGTTTAGGAAACCGACGCTCTATCCTCTGAGCTACGGGGGCTTACTGGGTTCTTGGCCTCTGCCGGGGTTCTCGGTCCTGGCGTCCTACGCCCATCTTCTTGCATTCTCCCATGACGACAACAGTGGGGACGTGGGCTCGATAGGCAGGGACCATGCGGGAGCATCTGCCCGGCTCAGCCCAAACGGTTACTTGCGATCGCAACGTCGCAGCGGCAATAAGAGCTCCCATCCGAGGTTAGAACGGCGTGATCCTGCCTAGTGCTGCCCTCCACCGCCACGCAGGGTGACCGGAAGAATTCAATGTTCGAAACCGGGTGGCCGAAGAAACAGATGTGCGGTTAGTACCGCCAAAGACCGTTGTCGGCGCGTTCCGGCGACCTCGCCACTGGGGCACGGAGCGTGCTGAGGAACACGCGTGGGTCCGCCACGTCGAGATTCTGTCGTGGGTGTTGCTGGCCGTAGGGCTGTTGGCGTCGACCATTGCCGGGATGGCGTGGCGCACCACTACGCGAAACAGCGCCGACAACTCCGCTGCCGCCACCGCGCACAGCGTTCAGGCGAGGATGTCGCAGAGCCTGCAAGACGACTTCGACGTGGCCGGGACCATCGGGACACTAGTGACGGTCAACCAGGGATTGACCAACAGCCAGCTGAACCAGTGGTTCGGCGACGACGGCGGAACCGCGCAACATCCCGACATCTTGGGCGTCGGCTACATCGAAGACGTGGCGCCCAGCCAGCTGGAGAGCTTCGCCGCGACGGTGAAGGCCGACCCACCCTTGGGCCTGTCCCCGGCGGCTGGGTTCAAGCTGACCCCGCCGGGACTGCGCTCCCACTACTGCCTGCTACGCCTGGCCGTCGCCGAGTTCCACGTCGCCCCCACCATGAGCAGCTCGTTCCAGCAAGGGTTGGCGGCGATGAGCGCGTTCTTGAACCCCGGGGTCGACGAGTGCACAATGACGAGAAGTAATTGGGGCCTCGAGTCGTCGGCGTCGGCCGATGCTGCGACGATCACCTCGGGCTACGACCTGGTGGTCCGGACCGGAGCCAGCGCCGCGGCGGCAACCTCGGCCTCGAGAGCGCTCTTCGGGCCGGTACAGCCGATCCTCGAGGGCATTCCCGTCTACTCGAGCGGCTTGGTCCCCACCACGACCGCAGGCCGGCAGGCGGACCTACGGGGCTGGGTGATCATGCTCGTGGGCGCCGACCCGCTCGTCAACTCGGTGCTGAGCGCCCAGCACCACATGGCGCTAACGCTCGCCTACCAGGAACCGACCGGCTCACCGGTCGTTCTCGACCGGGTGGGCCGTGCCGTCGCCGGCGCCTACCGCGAGACCGTGGCGGTGGGCCCGTCGGACCGCTGGATAGTGCATCTCGCCGTGCCGCCACCCTCGGGCCTGCTGTCGCCGAACGTCCAGGGCGGAGTGGTGGCCCTGGTCGGGTTTCTCGTAACGCTGTTGTTGTTCGTGCTGGTACGGGTGCTGGCCATCTCCCGTTCCCAGGCGTTGACGCTGGTCAAGCAGAAGACCGGTGAGCTCGAGCACCAGGCCCGCCACGATTCGCTGACCGGCCTGCCGAACCGGGCCATGATCTACGAGCGCGCCGAGTACGCCATGGCCCGGGCACGCGGCGGCGGTCCTGGCGTGGTGCTGCTCGTCGTCGACCTCGACGGCTTCAAGGACCTGAACGACGCGTTCGGACACGACGTCGGCGACGAGCTGTTGCAGGCGGTGGCGGACCGGTTGTCGAAGATGCTCGGCGCAACCTGCACCGTCGGTCATACGGGCGGTGACGAGTTCGTCGTGCTGACCGACGGCGGGCCCATCGACGACCCCGAGCGGCTCGCCCGCGCCGTGCTCGACGCCCTGACGATGCCGTACCGGGTGAAGGGCGCCACCGGCGCTTCCCTGTCGATGACCGCGAGCATCGGCGTGGCGACAGGACTGCGAACTTCGGCCAGTCACCTGTTGCGTGATGCCGACATCGCTCTGTACGAAGCCAAGGCGGCCGGCAAGAACCGGTTCGTCGTCTTCCGGCCCGAGATGCACACGGCCGTGGTGGACCGGTTCGATCTCGAGAACGAGCTGCGCATCGCCGTGCGCCGCGGACAGTTCTTCCTCGTCTACCAGCCGATCTTCGACCTCCAGGGCATGAGGATGGAAGGCGTGGAGGCGTTGCTCAGGTGGAAGCACCCGGCGCGCGGCATCGTCCCGCCGATGGAGTTCATCCCGACGCTCGAGTCGTCGGGGATGATCGTGGAGGTCGGTCGGTGGGTGCTGACCGAGGCCTGCCGCCAGACCCGGCTCTGGCACGATGCCGGCTACGCCGTGAGCATCTCGGTCAACGTGTCGACCCGGCAGTTCGAAACCGGCGATCTGGTGAGAGACGTGCGCAGCGCCGTCAACCGGTCCGGGTTGGACCCCCATTTCCTCGTGATCGAGATCACCGAGTCCGTCCTCATGCGCGACCCGACCGCCATTGCCGACCGGCTGCGTGAGCTCAAGCAGGTCGGTGTGCGCATCGCCATCGACGACTTCGGGACCGGTTACTCCTCGTTGGCCTATATCCGGCAGTTCCCGGTCGACATCTTGAAGATCGACCGGTCGTTCGTGTCGGACATGATGGACTCGAACGAAGGCGAGGCGCTCGTCCACACCCTGGTGCAGCTCGGCAAGGCCCTAGCTCTGGTGACCGTGGC
>JBELAS010000236.1:0-3089 GCA_049508615.1 Acidimicrobiales bacterium | reverse complement strand
GGATGTTGTTGGCCACCGAACGACTGATCCGGCGACCCGACGCCCTGTCGGCAGCGGGCTTGGCGGTAGTCGTCGCGCTCCAGTGGCTCGGCGGTCATCCCGAGTCGAGCTTCCACGCCCTCTTTGCCACAGTGGCGTTCTTCGTTCTCCGGGTCTTCCAGCTGTCGCGAAAGAGCCGAGCATCATCTCTTGCGACACTCGAGCGAGGGGCGTCGCGGATAACGGTTCTCGGAAGAGCTTTGCGACGGCCTTTGCTCGCTTTCGCAGTGGCGCTCGTGGTCGGCAGCGCGTTGGTCGCGATAGTGCTCGTCCCATTCGCAGAGCTTCTCCGAAACTCGTCGGATCTCACCGCGCGCCCGCGTGGAGGAGTCTACGTGGCTCCGAAGTACTTCCTCGCCGCGTTCATGCCCAGCTACTTTCCGGGGACCTTCGATGTCGCGATCGCGTTCTACGTTGGCGCCCTCCCGCTGATGCTGGGGCTGTTCGCGCTCTTGCGTGTCCGGCTCGAGAGGATCGCGATAGCGGTATTCGGAGCCTTGTGCATCGCCGTCGTTCTGGGCATCCAGCCCTTCTTCGGGATCGTGCGACGACTACCGGGCTTCGACGTCACTTACAACAGCCGGCTCACCATCCTGTATGTCCTATGTGTTGCATTGCTTGCCGGCTGGGGACTCGACGACCTCGTCCAGAGGCTCCCGGGACGTCGGAGCGCTCGGGGAAGTGCGGTGTTGGCCGGAGGGTTGCTCGTCCTGCCGATCGTCCTGGTGTTCGCAACACGCGGATCCTCGGTGCGATTCTTCGGTCATGCACTGGGAATCGCATGGAAATTGGTCCAACCGACCAAACCGACGACGGTGAACATCCTGCCGATGACTTACCGAGCGTCGTTGCCGGTGATCCACCTGGCCTCGTTGATCGTGTGGATCGTGGTCGCGGGAGCGGCCGCGTCGTTGCTCTACGCTCGAGTACGTCGTGGATTCGCCGCAGGGCCTTTCGCCGCCCTGGCGATCCTCCTGGTCGTGGTCGACGTGTTCCAGGCGGGCGTGGGCAAGAATCCGGCTATCGCCGACTCGCACGCCGAGCAGCCGGTGACGCAAGCGATCCGTTACCTCGAGCAGCAACGACCATCGCGATATGTCGCCGTCTCGCCGAGTGTGGGAGTCAATCCATTGCCACCCGACGTGAACCTGCGCTACGGGATCTACGACGCGCGGGGGTACGACCTTCCGGTGGTGACGCGTTTCGGCCGTCTGTGGACTCGCTATATTTCCCCGCCGAACATCCTGCTGCCTCTGGATACGCCTGCGGTGCCGACCAGCGATCTGGACCAGACTTCGTTGCGAATCCTCTCCCTGTTGGGAGTGACTGACCTACTCCAGCAGAAGGGACAGCCGCCGCTGCAATTGAGCGGCCTTCAGATCGCGTATCGCGGTTCCGATGCCACGATCTATGCGAACGACGACGCTTTGCCTCGGACCTGGCTGGTCGCCGACCAGCAGGTCGTCGAAGGCGACGGACGACAGCTGGCACAGATCGCGTCATCGAGGTTCGATCCTCGCCAGGTCCTGATAACGCAGACGAAGCTGCCGGGCCTGGCACAGGCCCACCCGAACGGGCCGGCCCCAGGAGAGGCACACCTGACCCGTTACGGTGCGGAGCAGGTGACGATCGAAGCCCACGCGGACCGGACCTCGGAGCTCGTGCTCTCCGACGTCTACTACCCGGGATGGCATGCGACCGTCGACGGGCACCCGGTCCGGATCGACAGGGTCGACTACTTGCTACGCGGGGTGCCAGTCCCACCCGGGACCCACCGTGTGGAGTTCTCCTACGACCCGACCAGCTTCCGCATCGGCTGGCTGGTGAGCCTGATGTCGGTGTTGACGGTCACGGGGATGACGGTGGTCGGCGTGCGTCGCAGGCGCCGTGGGTCACTCGTACGTTCGCATGCACGCACAGGGAGCTGAGCAGACGGCTGTCGCGCGCCCGGCCGACCGGGCCGGAGCTTACGCGCCTCCCGGCGGTCGAAGCCGGTCGGAGCGGGCCACTCGCGTCGTATGCCACGCCGTCGCCGAGGTGCCGTTCCTTGTCGTCGCTCTGGTACAGGTCGTACAGGGCTGGCGACCCACGTTGGACGACGCCGCCATTGCCATTCGCTCGTGGGCGGTATTGACCTCGCGCTCGCCACTGCTCGGCGAGTTCACGCAGGCGACCAGATGTGCCCGGCACCTCGCGTTCAACCCCGGGCCCCTGCTGTTCTGGATGCTCGCCCTCCCGGTCCGCATCGACCCGGGCCACGGCGCGCTGTGGGGCGCGGCTGTGTGGTGCGCCGTCGCGATGGCCATCTGCGTGGAGGCGGCATGGGCGGTGAGGGGCGCGACGGGCGCCCTCGCGGTCGCGGCCTTCGCGGTGGTGTTGGCCGTGACCCAGTCGGACGTGCTCGTCAACTCCGTCTGGGACCCGCACTTCGGTCTCGTGTGGTTCGCCGCCACCTGCACCGTCGCGTGGGCTGTCGGCACCGGCCACCTGCGGTGGTGGCCGGTGCTGGTCGTCACGGCCTCGGTCGCCGCGCAGAGCCATCTCGCGTTCACGCTTGCAGCAACCCTGCTGGCGATCCTCGCACCGCTATCTGGCGTTCGCCGGAGGGCGGATGGTGTCGTGGGGTGGAGGTGGCTGGCCGTGGGGCTCGGCGCGGGCGTCGCCTGTTGGACCGTGCCCATCGTCCAGCAGCTGACCGGCCACCCGGGGAACGTGACCGTGCTGCTGCGGTGCGTCGGTGGCCACCAAGTGATGGGCAGTAGCTTCGGGCTCCAGACACTTGCGTCGGCGGTGGTGCCTCCCCCGTTGTGGTTCCATCGTCCGTCCGGCAGCGCCCACAGTCTCCTGCACGGCTTGACGGCGCATTCAGCTGGATTCGGGATCGCGATCCTCGTGCTGCTGGCCGCCGTGGCGGTGGTGGCCTGGATCGCACGGCGCAAGGACCTGGCAGTGCTTGCCGGCGTGGCGTTCTTCGCGGGCGGTTCGACCGTGTGGGAGATCGCCCTACAGCCGACGAGCACCATCGTCTCGCTGTTCGATGTGGATGTCGT
>JBELAS010000235.1:0-5270 GCA_049508615.1 Acidimicrobiales bacterium | reverse complement strand
TCATCACTTCCGACCGGTTCAGGGTTACCCACGTCAAGTGGGGGGACTCCTCGTAATCGGGCGTCTCGAAATCCCGCATGGGCGGCGGGTACCAGAAACAGGGGCGGAGCCGGGGCTCAGCCCGGTCACGCATATTCGCGTAACCGGGCGGCTCCCCGGTTCGGACATGAGGGTGGGTGGGGGACCCTCAGTCGCTGTGTCGCTCTGCCGGGGGAACGGGCCGGCAGATGGACACCCCGATCATTTGTGGCACACGGCGTGGGCCGCCCGGTAGGGACCAAAGGCCCTAAAAGACGCTACGGTCTCGTTCCGATCGCATCGAGCCCGCGGGCGGGAGCCTGGTTCGACAGCCATAGGGGCGATGATGCCCGACGAGGGCTTTGAGAGCGTCATCAGAAAGCCGATCACCAAGTCCAACGTCGTCATAGAGCGAGGGCCCGTGGCGGACTTCGCCGCCGTGTGCGACGAGGACCCGATCTACCGCGACTTCCAAGTTGCGAAGAAGGCCGGGTTCGACGCGATTCGTTCCACGCATCTTTCGCTTCGTCATGGACAACTGGGGCCAGTTCCCCGAAGACCAGCCGGCGGATCGACCTTCTGGCAACCCCCTGGGTGAGGTGCTCGAACCCCTCATGGCCAAGGGGGCATCATTCCTCCCACCCGGACCAGAGGTCGGTACACGCGAACGAGCCGAACCCGCCCTCCTCCAGGCGGCGGATTCCCTATCCCTACCGCCGGCCGTGGTCCGATCGGCTCTGTTAGTGGTTGAGGATCAAAAGAACGCGAAAGGCGGAATCCCCGGAGAGCGGTTGGCAAAGAGCTTGGACTTGTTGTCTGCCAGTTCCTTCGGGGTCCATCTGGAGTCGCGCGTCAGCTCCCCGGCGGGGGTCCAGCCCTGCAGCACCCATACCGATCCCCCGAAGACGATGAAGACCTGTCCCGAGACGTCCGAAGCCTCGTCGCTTGCCAGGAACGCGATCAGCGGAGCGACGTTCGCCGGCGAGAACGCGTCGAACTTGCCTTCCTCGGCCGAGACCGCGTCCCCGAAGACGTCCTCGGTCATACGCGTCCGAGCGCGAGGCGCAATGGCGTTCACGGTCACGCCGTAGCGCTCGAGTTCGCGAGCGAAGATGATCGTCATAGAGGCGATCCCGGCCTTGGCTGCTCCGTAGTTGACCTGGCCGACATTGCCGAAGAGGCCGGATTCGGAGGCGGTGTTGATGATGCGCCCCGAGACTGCCTCTCCAGCCTTGGAGCGGCTGCGCCAGTGGACCGCGGCGAAGTGCGACATGGCGAAGTGTCCCTTCAAGTGGACCCGGATCACGTCGTCCCAGTCCGACTCGTCCATGTTGAAGCTCATCTTGTCCCGGAGGATCCCTGCGTTGTTCACCAGGATGTCGAGCTTCCCCCAGCTCTCCACCGCCTGGTTGATCAAGCTCTCGGCGCCGCTCCACGAGCTCACGTCGTCGGTATTGATGGCGGACACCCCGCCGGCGCTGCGGATGTCCTCGACGGTCTGCTCGGCGGGGCTGCGGTCCGTACCTTCGCCCGAGCGCGCCGCGCCTACGTCGTTCACGATCACGTTGGCGCCTTCGCTGGCTAGCAGGAGGGCCTCCTCTCGCCCAATGCCTCGTCCAGCGCCGGTGACGATGGCGACCTTTCCGTCGAGCATGCCCATGGTGTCCTCCTTGACTTCTCTGGCTCCTCCGGCCACGTTGACGCCGGGCCCGGTACCCAAGCAGCATGGCCGACGTTTCAGGTCAGGGTCAAAGTGACAGAAAAGGCCATCGTGTGGCGGCGCGGCGCTTCGGTCTGCCCACTCCCTATGCGTGCACCCAGACCTCGTGGGATGCCGCGACCGAGGATCGGCTCCTCGTCGTGGGCTTGGCAATGCCAAGTGACCTTCGGCCCTGGTTCCCGCGCCCGGTGCGGACCACCCTGAACCTATGGACGTGCTCATCGCGGACACCACGGGTGCGGTCGGCAGCCGGCTCGCCCGTGAGCTCGCACTGCGCGGCCACAAGGTGCAGACGTGCAAGAGGCCAGGTCAGGGAGCTGCCTGTGCGGTCCTCGACGAGAGCGCGTGTCCTTTGAAGGTGACCTCTGTGGACGTTGCGCTCTGCATTGGCAGCCCGGGGGCGCTGCGGGAACGGGGCGACGGCGCCACGTGTGCTGTGACCTGCCGGGTGCCGCTGGTGCTGGTCGACCCCGAGCCTGCGGACCCGCTGGTCAGTTGTGCCGCTGTCATCACCACCGAAGCCGATGCGATAGCAGCAGTTGAGGCGGTGGCACCGCGGCCACTCATCGCCCACACTGACGTGGCCGAAAAGGTCATGCGTGGCGAACTGGAGCGCACCGGCACCGACACGGCTGGGACTGCCGTCGAGGTGCGATCCTGTTCAGGACGCTTGTCGGTGGAGCTGTGGCGAGGGACAGACATGACCCACGGCGAAACACAGAAGGTTGTCACTCACGTGGTCCAGGCAGTGAGGGAGCACGACAGCCATGCGCGGGGCATCGATGTGCTCGTGCACGATGCGTCGAACGAGGAGCCGGTGGGCTAGAAGCGCCAGTGGGTTGGAACAATGCGCTGATAGGCGCAAAACGGGCCGGGCCCGCCCGTTCGCGGTGTCGACTCTGTCGTGCTCACAGGTGGGCCACTGTGCAGGACCTGATGCCGGAAGGGCCGCGTGAGCACGGCCTAGATGCGCTCGATTCGCAAGAACCTGGTCAGGTCAGATGGACGGCAGGATCTGTCTTGCCAATGCGTCGACGTCGTCCAGCGATACCGGAGCCGTCACGAGCAGCTCGATACCCCCTTTCAGCACAGCGATCGTGTTGCTCTGGCTTTCCCCCGAGCCCTGCGTAGACGAATAGGCGGCGTCGCCCAGGCCGGGCAGGTCGGTGATCCTCCCGCCGGTCTGCTCGAACTGTTGCTTACCCGCCGCGAAGGTCGAGGCGTTCTCGCCGGTCTCGAAGCGGATGAACACAGGGCCGGGGGAGGATCCGTCGTAGGTGCAGACCGTGAGCGGGCCGTTGACCTGCGGGGAGATGGCGCTGGTCGTGGTGTTGTGTTCGGTGCTGGAGGTGGAGCTCGCCCCGCCAGCGCTGGTAGTGGTGCTGGCGATGGTGCTCGTGCGCGAACTGGTCTTGTTCGGTCTGCCCGAGCCCGAGCATCCTGCCAGGGCCAGGGTCATGCAAGCCCCGAACGCGATCACCGGGAGCCAGATTGCTCGCCAGCGATCTTGTAACGGGTGGCTGCGACTTCTCATGGTGCGGGCGAGAGGACTCGAACCTCCACCCCCGAAGGGACCGGGACCTAAACCCGGCGCGTCTACCAATTCCGCCACACCCGCTCTAGTGCTCGGCTGCGAGCACACCCTAGTTCGCAGCTCGTGGTCGGCTCGGAAGGGGACGATGCCCATTTCGTCGAGGAGAGGCTGCCTTCGAGGCGGCCGGGGACGAACCACGCCCGGACGATAGGCGAGTTGTCTCGGCATCCCGGGTAGCCTCGTGGACATGTCCCAGCAGATCCCTCGAGCCCCATCAGCGTTTCCCACCCCTGTGTTGACCAATACACAGACGTCTATGCCCTCCGATCTGGCTGTCGCTGACGTGTTCCAGAGGCTGCTCAAAGAACGGATCATCTTCCTGGGTGCGGCAGTCGACGAGAACATGGCGAACCTGGTCTGCTCGCAGCTCCTGCTGCTGGCCGCCGAGAACGCCGACCGAGAGATAGCGCTCTACATCAACTCCCCGGGCGGGTCGGTGACCGACGGCCTCGCCATCTACGACACCATGCAGTACATCAGCTGTGACGTCAGCACGATCTGTGTCGGATTGGCGGCCTCGATGGGACAGTTCCTGCTGTGTTCGGGGGCTCCCGGCAAGCGCTTCGCCCTCCCGCACAGCCGCATCCTCATGCACCAGCCGTCGGGGCAGATGCAGGGCCAGGCCGCGGACATCGCCATCCAGGCCGAGCAGATCGTCTACCTGAAGCGGATGATGGCCGAGCGGATCGCCTTCCACACCGGACAGACGGTCGAACGTATCGAGGCAGACTCCGATCGTGACCGGTGGTTCACGGCCGAGGAGGCGAAGGGGTACGGGTTCATAGACCGGGTGATCGAGCACTCGGTCGTGGAGGTTGCCCAGTAGCTCTTCGGGGCTGGGTATCCGAGGATCCATAGCCCTCGTCGGTCGACGTCGCGGCGTCGAAATACCCCGACTCCCCGTGTCGAGCTTCGAGATGTGACAAGTGCAGCCGAGGAACCTCGACCTGAGCTTCGGTTGCACGGGATGAGATCGAACTGGCTCTTGGCAAATCGATCGCCCCTTCTTCGAACTGCCCCACTACCCGCGGATTCTGGGCACCGTGTCCATTGGGCGTCGATTCATCCCGGGTAGCCTGGTGATGATGACTGAGGTGAGGGCCGATCGCGAGTCCGAGGCACCGAGCAGCGAGCCGGTCCGGGGACCTGCGCAGCCAGGGATTCCGCTCCTGACCGCCGCGGAGCGCGACCTGGAGCGACGAGCAGCGAGAGCAGCGGCGCGCGGACACAAGCCGATGAGAGTCGTCGCAGCCAGGGTTAGCTTGTGGCAACGGATCATCGACCTGTGGCGATCCCGAGAGCTCTTCGTGTTCCTGGTGCGCAAGGAGATAAAGGTCAAGTACAAGAACTCGTTCCTCGGGTTCCTGTGGTCGATGTTGAACCCGGCCCTGACCCTCGCTGTCTTCTACGTGCTCTTCACGTTCTTCCTGCCAAACGGCATCCCGAGGTTCGTCATATACATGTTCTCCGCCATGCTGGTGTGGAACTTGTTCCAGACGGCGGTGCTCAGTGCGACATCGACGATCGTAGGGAACGCCGGGATCGTGAAGAAGGTCGCCTTTCCGCGCGAGATCCTGGCCCTTGCCTCTGTCGGCTCGGCCTTCATGTTCTTCTTGTTCCAGTCCATCGTCCTATTGATCTTCATGTTGGCGTTCTGGCACCGTCCGGACTGGAGCGCGATCTGGCTACTGGTGCCGGCGTTGGCGGCGATCCTGGTCTTCGCCGCCTCGTTGGCTGTGTTCCTCTCGGCAGTGAACGTGTACCTGCGCGACACCCAGCATCTGGTCGAGGTGCTTCTCATGGCCTGGTTCTGGGCAATCCCCGGCATCTACGCGTTCTCGGGGCGTGTCCAGGACGGGCTCTTTCACCACTCGATACTCAGGATCCCGGGCACCCGCCTGATCTGGTTCTACTTCGCCAACCCGGTCACGCCCGTGG
>JBELAS010000234.1:0-3115 GCA_049508615.1 Acidimicrobiales bacterium | reverse complement strand
GGAGTGTTCGTGTGCGGCGACATGGCCCGCGGCCAGAGCCTCATCGTGTGGGCCATCGCCGAAGGGCGTTCCTGTGCCGCCAGCGTCGACCGCTGGCTCATGGGGGACACCGCTCTGCCCGCGCCTCTCGTTCCTGGCCAGCTCGCTCTTCACTGACCGGCTCCGCGACTGGCCGGATCCGGCGTGGCGAAATCGCGGCCGCGTACCAGCGCCGCCGGCTCGGTCGCATAGGTGCCGGCCGAGCGTGTCCCTGTGCGCGTGTCGTCTCAGTAGCCGGGGGGGTGGTCGAGGATCCGGCGTGGGTTGTCGACGAGCATCGTGCGGAGCTGGTCCTGCGTGACGCCGCTCTTCTCGAGCATCGGCAGCACGTCGCGGCTTATGTGCATGTAGTGCCAATTGGGCTCGACTTGCGCGAGGAGCTCCTCGTCGAACCAGTCCATGTAGCCCGCGTCGTGAGAGAGGATCATCTGAGCGGCCCAGCCGCGCTCGCACATGGTCACCACGGTCTCGACGCGTTTCGAGGTCGAGCAGAGGAGGTCGACGCCGAAGCGGTCCATGCCGAGTGTCGATCCCGCGCGCGCGAGCTCCTCGAGGTAATCGAGGTCGGTGGAGTCCCCACTGTGGCCGATCACCACTCTGGAGAGGTCCACCCCCTCGTCGCAGAACACGCGCTGCTGGTCGAGTCCGCGCCGGGTGGCAACGTCGGTGTGGGTGGAGATCGGAAGGCCTGTCTGGCGATGAACGTGAGCCACCGCTCGCAGCACGCGTTCGACCCCAGGGGTGAGGCCGGGCTCGTCGGTGCAGCACTTCAGGATCGCGGGGCGAACGCCGGAGCCGCCAATGCCGTCTTCGATATCGCGGAGGAAGAACTCCTCGAGAATGTCGACACCCTTCGGGTCCGAGGTAGCGGTGCGGTAATCGAAGTAGTAGGGGAGGTCGCGACGGGTGTAGAGGCCGGTCGCCACCACGATGTTCAGGTCGACCTGCTCGGCCACCTCCTGCACCAGCTCGATGTCACGGCCGAGCCCTACCACTGTCAGATCGACGATCGTGGCCACCCCGGCTTGCGCGAGCTCGCGCAGGTGCTCGACGGCTTGGGCCAAGCGGGCCCGTCGGTCCCAGCCCGTCGGCCAGTTCGTGGCCACGTCCGGCGTGCGGACGAAGACGTGCTCGTGCATGAGGGTCGTACCGAGCGAGCCGGCGTCGACCGGTCCGAGCACCGTGTTCACGTGACCCACGACCGTCTCCCTTCGCGGCTCGAGGCTACTTGGCGTAGCTTCGGGCGAGGGAGAGGACCTCTGTCACGTAGGACTGGGAGTGGTTGTAAGCGAAGACAGCGCCCGAGATGTCCGCAGCACCGGCGGCACCGTTCGCGCACAGCAGGCGCGCAGCGGCGTAAACCGCGTCGACCGGGTCATAGGGGCTGGGGGGATCCGCACCCCCGGGGGGCACTGGTTCGTCGTATGCGGCGAAGGTGGCCGGCTCGAACTGCATCGGACCCTTCGCACCCGCGTAGTTGGCGCCCGAACGGACTCCCGCAAGGTCGGAGGTACCGTTCGAGGACTCCACCGTGCCGATCGCCGCCAAGAGGCTCCAGGGCAGGCCCGGGCAGGTGGGGGCGGCCCGCTGGTAGAGGGCAAGCATCTGCGGGGGCACGCGGCCGGTAGCCGCGGCGCTCGGCGGGCCGGCGGGTACCAGCGCCGGGCCGAGCGCACCGAGGCCGTTTAGGAGCCCGTTCCCACGCAGCGCGACGACACCGAGCGCGAGGCAGAAGACCGCGGCGCCGACCAGGACGACGGCGACGGCGAAGAGGTGTAGAGGTGATCGCACCCGAGGTGGCTCCGAACCGGTGAGGACCGTGCCCGGGCACGCCGATCAGACGGCAGGCGCCGCGCGAGGTCGGCGGTCGTGGGTGAGCCTGGGCTCAGAGCGAACGGCGACTGGTGGCCGAGACGCTTCTCAAGTGTGGCCGGCCGTCACCTCGAGTGCACCACGGGGATGCCGTCACCGTCAAGGGTCCGTGCTTCACGGCGCTCGGATTCGACGAGGTGGTCGGAGCCGAGCGGCTCCGGGTCAGCCGCGGCGGTCAGGCCCGGCCCGCTCGACGGTCAACCGCAGAAGGACCCGTCGGTCGGACACCATCGCCGCGCGGTACTCGTCCCAGTCGGGGTGCTCGCCCGAAAGCTGCCGGTAGTAGGCGATCAGCCCTTCCATCGCCTGGGGCAGCGGGACGATCTCGGCGGGACCCTCGACCTGGACCCAGTCCCCGTAGAAGGCGTCAGTGAAGACGAGAACCGCCGCGCGAGGATGGCGGCGGACGTTCCTGGTCTTCATCGCGGTCTCCCGGGTGCTGATCACGACCTTGTCGTCGTCCACCCCCGCGACGACCACCGACAGCTGGGTCCCGCCGTCGGAGCGCTTCGTGGCGAGCACCGCCCGGTGGTTGCGGCGGATGAAGTCCAGCGCCAGCCCAGCCTGCACGTGCGGACTCTATCGGAGCCTCAGCGTCGGACCGGGTCTCGGGCGAGGTGAGCCTTCGTCGCCATGCCCAACGGCTCGCTGCCCCGAAGGCCGAGCCTGTGTCCGGCTGCGCACACCGACGCTCGAACTTCGCACCTCGATATGCTTCGAGCGTGCGCAGCACGATGCAGGACGGTCCCCTTCTCATCAGCGGAATCCTTCGCTACGGCCAGTACCTCTACGGTGACAGCGAGGTCGTGACAGTGCAGGCGGACGGGTACCGGCGAGCCACCTTCTCCGAGGTGGCTTCACGGGCCGAGAGGCTTGCGAAGGCTCTGGGGCGCCTGGGCGTCGGTGACGGTGACCGCGTGGGGACGTTCGCTTGGAACGACCAGGAGCATCTCGAGGCCTATCTGGGTGTGCCTTCCATGGGAGCGGTCCTGCACACGCTCAATGTGCGGCTGTTCCCCGACCAGCTGGCGTACGTGGTGAACCACGCGCAGGACAAGATCGTCATAGTCGACGGCTCGCTCGCGCCGCAGTTCGCCAGGGTGCGCGACGAGTGCAAGACGGTCGAGCACGTGGTTGTCGTGGGCGACGGCGACGTCTCGGGTCTGGGAGAGGTCCTGTCCTACGACGACCTCGTCGAAGCGGA
>JBELAS010000233.1:0-3144 GCA_049508615.1 Acidimicrobiales bacterium | reverse complement strand
GCGTAGCGGCCCGTGGCGAATCCGAGCTCGTCCTTCACCTCCATCACCACCCTGCCCTCTACGAGGTATCGCCGGGCCGAGAGCGCGGCGCAGACGTCGAGGACACGAACCCATACGAAATCGAAGCGAGCGCTCTGACGCACAGCGCGTCCGTCGGAGAGCAACCACGCAAGAGCCTCCTCCACCGGCCGGTCGGCCGCCTGCACGGTGGCGACGAGGTCGACCTCGCAGCAGAACTGCCAGAGCCGACCGTACGCGGCTGGTGTCACCGTGACCAGCTCGTCGACGGTCAACGTCCCCTGCGGGCGCATGGCGTCCCACTTGGGCTCGGCCTGGTAGAGCAGGTATCCCTCGACCTCACCGGGCTCCGATCGGTAGAGCGCGCAGTACCCCTTCGGCGGCTCCGCCCCGGGCACCTCCACTTGGTGAAGCATCCGGTCCCAGAGGCGATCGCCTCGTTCGATCGACCCCGGCTGTCGGGCACGGAAGCGGTCGTAGAGCGCCGGCGCCTCCTTGCGCATCGTGACCAGGTCTACGAGCTCGATCTTGCCCATCTCGGACTGGCGGAACCGGGCCATCTCAGCGTCGACGGTGTAGGTGGCCGACTCGAGTGCCGCGCCATAGCCGAAGCGGCCGTAGATCGGGTACTCGGAGGCGACGAGGATTCCGAGCGACTCCCCTCGCTCGACGCTCGAGTCGAGATCCGCGGTGATCATGTCGCTAAGAAATCCCTGCCGGCGGTGCGTGGGGACCACCGTCACGTTGGTGATCGCCGACGCGTCCTGCTCGGCGGGACCGGGGACCGTGAGCCGCGTCCCGAAGGATCGCAGGGTGCCTACGACCTGACCGGAGTCGAAGGCGCCCCAAGTGCGGTCGAGGTCGACCTCGCCCAGGAAGTACTCGGCGAACCCCTCGACCCTGGGGTTCAGGAACCCGACGCCCATGCACGCGACCCAGTCGCCGATCTCCGACGCGTCGATCGTTCGAACCTGCTGTTCCACGGCGCCGACGATACCTGCGCTCACGCCACGACTCAGAGGACCCCCGAACAGGCAGACCTCAAGAGAAGGGACTTTCTCCGTTCCAGTTGTGGAGACCGGCCCGGAGCCCGCTACTCAGCGACGTGGCAGACGGCCTCGACGTTGTTGCCATCGGGATCACGAATGAACGCGCCGTAGTAGTTGGAGTGGTACTCCGGCCAAACCCGAGGTTCGTACAGCACTTCAGCACCGTTTGACACCGCCGCGTCGAAGAAAGCCCGTACGGCAGCGCGGTTGGACGCTGTGAACGCGATGTGACACTCACGAAACCCTTCACCGGTCGTCCTCGGGCCGATCCAGAAATCGGGTTTCGGCGCGACGCCGAAGCCAACGACGTCTCCAAAGTCCATCACCCGCCCTCCACCGAGCGGGGCTAGGACAGCATCGTAGAAGGTGGCACTGGTAGCGATGTTGGCGCACTGGACGGAAATGTGATCGAGCATCGCAACATCCTGACAGATGGCGGCTACGACCTCGCCGCCCGTTACTACCCTCTCAGCCTTCGAGCCGTTCCAGCACCCTAAGAGAGCGGCACCACCCTCACTTGGTTTCCCAGCCCTTTCGTGCCTGCTTCTGGGCGGCCTGCTTGGCGTGCTTGGCCTGCCGTTTCTCTTTGAGTGTCCGGCCAGGTTTCTTGGCCTCGCCGGTCGGTCGTGATTTGTTGGCCATTTCCTCACAGTAATGCCCCTCCGCACATTTCGAGCGGCACACGAGTCCCCGACGCCCCCACATCCCCGGAGGGCGAGCGGCCTCCAGGCAATCCTGCAACGGCCCGCGAGGGAGGAACCGCTCGGCGACGGTAAGAGAGATCAGCGAAGGCGGGCGGAGATCGGGCTCGGGCTGTGCAGCCATTCGCCTATCGGTTTCGTGGTTCGGACCGCGCCATCCCCGGTAGCAGCGGCACCAAGCGGATCTTGGGCACCGAGCGGATCCTCGGCGTCGAGCCAGCGCGATTCGCCCAGCAGCCAGTTCCCATCAGCAAGAAGCACCTCGCACAGAAGCTCGACGTGCCCCCCGCTTGGACGAACCGGTCCAGCACCGCCGAAACCGAACACTCGCTCAGGACCGAGTGACGCGTTCATCTCGGCACGCCCGTGAACAAGCCGCCGGTAGTCGTTGCGGCTGAGCTCGTCCTGGTGCGCCTCCAGGCAGTAGAGCACCTCTTGCATCCTCTCCTCGCCGAATGCTGCCGCGATCGTCGGGAACGGCAAGTCCGCCCAGAGGCCCCACAACCACAGCCGGGGCGGGTCGTCGCCCGCCGCCTCGCGTCGCTCACATGCTCCGATCGCCGCGCGCCCCACGAGCTCGTGGCCGGGGTGAGCATCATGTGGGCTCGGAGCGACAAGGATACGAGGCCGCTCGGAGGCGACGGCCGCGGTCACCGCATCGAGGACTTTCTCGTCGGAGCTGGAGGAGCCCTCGCCGCAGGGGAAGTTCTCACCGGGCGAAGAGCCGGGATCAGAACGTCGGCTATGCACAGCTCGAACCCCGCTCTGTGGCACGCCTCGCGCACTTCGTTCTCCCGGCGTCCCTTCTGCGTTCCTTCCCCGAGACTGCAGGCGAGGTTGACGACCCTCCAGCCGGCGTCGCGCAGTTCCATCAGCGTTGCGGGTGATCCGATCGCCTCGTCGTCGGGGTGTGGCGCGAGGTGGAGGACAGTCCCGAGTTGCACTGCGACGCGCGGCGAAGCACCCGGCAGGTCGCGCAATCCAGTTGGCTGACGATTCCGAAGAGCATCTCGAGGACGGGGACCTTCGTGGGCTGCCACATCGCAGAACCTATAGGAGGCACCACGAATAGCGGACCGGCATGACGCCTTCGCGCCACCCACGAGCGGCCGACGGTTTCTGCCGCTCGCCAGTGCGCCCATGGTGTGCCTGGCCACGCATCCCCGTGAGAGGACCCGAGGTCACAGCACTGCGACACTTTCCACAGGCGTGTGGACGAATCCCGCCAAGGTGAACCACGGGCTACAGCTGGGTGACACAACGGTGCTCTAGGCGCGAGGGGAAGATGAAATTCCTGCCCGCCGGCTCCTGTACATGTGGACATCTCCCCGGGACCGGGTCGCTGTTCCGACGCTCGGGTGCGACACCCCACCGGC
>JBELAS010000232.1:0-3145 GCA_049508615.1 Acidimicrobiales bacterium | reverse complement strand
CAGGCAGGACGGCATCCACGCTGCAGCGGTCGTCATGACGAAGGACCCGCTCACCGAGTACCTGCCGGTCCAGCGCAAACCGGAGAACGGCCAGGATCCCGCCGAAGCCCCCGTGGTGACCCAGTACGAGATGCACGGGGTCGAGCAGCTGGGCCTGCTGAAGATGGACTTCTTGGGCCTTCGGAACCTCTCGGTGATCGAGCGAGCACTTGACCTGGTGGAGCGAACGGACGGGAAGAGGCCCGACATCGACGCGCTGGCGCTCGACGATCCCGAAACCTTCGCCATGCTTCAGTCGGGCCAGTCGATCGGTGTCTTCCAACTCGAGGGTGGTCCCATGCGATCGCTGATGCGCGCGCTGGCTCCCACCGGCTTCGACGATGTCGCCGCCCTGGTCGCTCTCTACCGCCCTGGTCCCATGGCGGCGAACATGCATCGCGACTATGCGGACCGCAAGAACGGGCGGCAAGCGGTCACCTACCTTCACCCGGACCTCGAGCCGATACTGGCCGACACCTACGGTCTCATGATTTATCAGGAGTCGGTCATGCGCGTCGCGCAAAAGATCGCCGGCTATACGCTCGAGGAGGCTGACAACCTCCGCAAGGCGTGTGGCAAGAAGGACCGTACTCTCATCGCGGCCGAGCGCGAAAAATTCGTCGCCGGTTGTGTCGCTCAGCGGTACACCGAGCGACTCGGTACGACGATCTTCGACATCATCGAGCCCTTTGCCGACTACGCGTTCAACAAGTCGCACGCGTACGGGTACGGACTGGTGGCCTACCAGACGGCGTGGCTCAAGGCGCACCATCCGGTGGAGTACCTCGCTGCCCTCCTCACCTCGGTGCGCGACGACAAGGACAAGACAGCGGTCTATCTGGGCGAGTGCAGGGTTCTCGGGATCGAGGTGCTCGTTCCCGACGTGAACAGGTCGTCGGCCGAGTTCACACCTTTGGTTGGCGAGGACGGCAAACATCGAATCGTCTTCGGCTTGGCTTCGGTGCGCAACGTGGGCGAGAGCCTGGTCGAGCGCATCGTGGCCGAACGCGAAGCCAATGGCGTGTTCAGCGACTTCTACGACTTTTGCTGTCGTGTGGATCCCATGGTGCTCAACAAGAGGACCGTCGAGTCGCTGGTGAAGTCTGGCGCCTTCGACTCACTCGGGCATCCCCGACAGGGCCTGTGCCTGGTGTTCGAAGAGATCGTTGACCGCACCCTGGAGCGCCGGCGCGAAGAGGAAGCAGGGATCTCCACTCTGTTCGCGTCCATCGACGGGTTCTCCAGCGCGGAGGATGGTTCGGGGACGGGGTACGGCGACGTGCGCGTCCCGATTCCGGACACCGAATTCGCCAAGTCCCAGCGCCTTGCCTTCGAGAAGGAGATGCTCGGGTTGTACGTGAGCGACCACCCGCTGCACGGTCTCGAGTCCACCCTTTCGCGCATGACCGACTGCTCGATCGCGGAGCTCAAGGAAGACGACGGTCCGGCGATCGGCGCGATGGGTCGCGACGGACAGGTGCGATCGGTGGGCGGGGTGGTGACCGCGTTGTCTCGCCGTTACACAAAGCGAGGCGAGTTGATGGCGACGTTCGTCCTCGAGGACGTCCACGCCTCGATCGAAGTCTTCGTCTTTCCGAAGGTCATGGCCAGTGTGGCGACGGTGCTGGCCGACGACGCGATCTGTGTCGTTCGCGGACGTGTCGACACGCGCGACGACCAGGTCAAGCTGGTCTGCATGGAGGCGTACCGTCCCGAGCTCGGTCCCGATGGTGCCGGCGAACTTCGGGTAAAGCTGCCGCTTTCGGCCTTGAGCGACGGAGTGGTGGATCGCCTGAAGCAGCTGTTCACCGAGCACCAGGGCGCTGAGCCGGTCTTCTTGGAGGTGGGGCAGACCACGTTACGGCTTCCCCCGGCGTTCAACGTAGACAGTCGTCGTGGGCTCGTAGGTGAGCTTCGGGTCCTCCTCGGGCCGAATTCGATCGTGACGTGAGCCGGCTCGGGTCAGGACGTCGCCTCTGGTGGACGAGCTGGCGCGAAGCACTCGGAATCCCGGTGGGGGTGCCCCGGGTGCGCCGGTGACTCCGCGTCCCGTATCCTAGAGGGGGCATCTTCACCGAGCGCCCTGCTCGCCTCGGTGTCGGACACCGGATCAGCTGGAGGAGCACACAGGGCCATGTCGTTTGATGTCGGGACCAAGGACTGCACAGCGCTGAGTGACGCCGAGCTGGCCGAGATGGCCGACCTGTGCGTCGACCGGGAGCCCGGTTTCGGAATCGGTTTCCTGTCGAAGCAGTGCGAGGACTGGGTCCTTGTCACCGTCGCCCGCGAGGGTGCGAAGCTTCGGGGGTACTCCTTCGCCACGCTCGAGCGCATCGGCGGCACCCCGTCGTTGTTGGTCGGGCTCGCCACGGTGGATCGCACGGCCCGGGCCGAGCAGGCCCTTCGACTCCTGCTCGGCGACCAGTACCGGCGAGCGCTGCTGGCCTTCCCCGATGAGGACGTCTTGGTGGGAACCCGCCTCGCCGCCCCAGGGGCGTACCAGGCCTTTGCCGGCCTCGTCGACGTGGTTCCACGGCCCGACCACAAGGCCTCGGGCGAGGAGCGAGCCTGGGGGCGGCGCCTGGCCAAGCGTTTCGGTGCAGAGGGGCGCATCGACGACCGGACTTTCGTACTTGCCGGCAACGGTTCGACGACCGGCGCCCTGGATCTCGGGGGTCCGAAGGTGTCCCCGCCCGACGGGGTCCAGTCCCTGTTCAAGGGGCTCAACCTGAAACGTGGCGACCGCCTGGTGGTTTTCGGATGGGCGATGGCAGAGGACCTTGCTTCGAAGACGCTGGTTTCGGGCAAGGCTTCGCGCTGACAGCCAAGACCGAGAAGCGTCGCGGGTAGGGTCGCCTACGGGCGCGGCAGGATCGCGGAAACGATCTTGTAACAGTGGCCGTCGCGCGGACGGCTCAGGGTCACCACGAGGAAGTGCGGCCGGAACCCGAACGCACGGGCGAGGTCTCTCCCCGAGAGGCGATCCTGGCGTGACGCCCACAGGGCAGCCACCGCCCGGCGGTCCTCCACGGGCAGCCAGTTGTCGCTGCGAGGCCATCCGAAGCGAGCCCACACGCTGTGGTCGGCTCTGCGGTGGAACAGCAGA
>JBELAS010000231.1:0-3153 GCA_049508615.1 Acidimicrobiales bacterium | reverse complement strand
CGGAGCTCTGCCACAGCCGAGGACCTGCCGACTGCCAGCTTCGCCGGCCAGCAAGAGACGTATCTGAACATCCACGGCGACGAGAACCTGCTCGACGCGTGCCGCAAGTGCTTTGCGAGCTTGTTCACAGACCGAGCGATTCACTACCGCACCGAGCAAGCCTTCGACCACTTCAAAGTAGCGTTGTCTATCGGCGTGATGAAGATGGTGCGTTCCGACCTGGCCGCGTCCGGCGTGATGTTCTCGCTGGACACCGAATCAGGCTTTCGTGACGTTGTGTTCATCACAGGGGCTTACGGTCTCGGCGAGAACGTCGTCCAGGGTTCAGTGGACCCAGACGAGTTCTACGTTCACAAACCGACTTTTGCCCAGGGCCACCGAGCCGTCTTGCGCCGTTTGCTCGGTGGTAAGGCGCTGAAGATGATCTTCGTCGAAGACCAGACGAAGGACACCACCCGCAACATCCCAACCCCCGAGGCCGATCGCGCGCGCTACTGCATCAGCGACGAGGAGGTACTCGAGCTCGCCGACTACGCATGCACGATCGAGAACCACTACGGCCGACCGATGGACATGGAGTGGGCAAAGGACGGTGTCGACGGCCGTCTCTACATGGTTCAAGCTCGGCCGGAGACCGTCGCATCCCAGCGCAAGGTGACGACGCTCGAGAGCTACGCGCTCGAAGGGCAGGGCGAGATCGTCGTGGAGGGTCGTTCCGTGGGCGAGAAGATCGCATCGGGCATCGCCCGCCTCATCGTGGACGTCACCGAGCTGTCGGAGTTCAAGCTCGGCGAGGTGCTGATAGCGGACATGACGACGCCCGACTGGGAACCTGTGATGAAGATGGCCTCAGCGATCGTGACGAGTCATGGCGGGCGCACCTGCCACGCCGCGATCATCGCCCGTGAGCTAGGAATTCCCGCCGTGGTAGGCGCTAGTGAAGCCACCACGCGCATACGAAGCGGCGACACCGTCACCGTGTCTTGTGCCGAGGGCGACGCCGGGCGCGTCTATCGGGGCGAGGTGCCGTTCAAGGTGGAACGCACAGAGGTGGCTGACTTGCCTAGGCCGGCGACGAAGATCATGATCAACCTGGGGAACCCGGACCTTGCGTTCAAGACCTCGTTCTTACCGAACGACGGTGTGGGGCTCGCACGCATGGAGTTCATCATCAGCGAGTCGATAAAGGCGCACCCGCTCGCTCTGGTGCACCCGGAGAAGGTGACCGACCCCGCTGTTCGGGAGAATCTCGCCCGGATCACCTTCGGATATCCCGACGGCGAAAGCTTCTTCGTGGCGCGTCTCGCCGAAGGCATCGGTACCATCGCCGCAGCCTTCTGGCCGAAGCCGGTCGTCGTGAGAATGTCGGACTTCAAGACCAACGAGTACGCGAGCCTGGTCGGAGGCGCTGTCTTCGAGCCCCATGAGGACAATCCGATGCTTGGTTTTCGCGGCGCCTCGCGTTATGCACATCCCGCCTACGCGGAGGGATTCGCACTCGAGTGCCGGGCTATGAAGCGTGTGCGCGACGACATGGGCCTCACGAACGTTGTCCTCATGCTTCCCTTTGTGCGGCGCGTAAACGAGGCCGAGCGGGTATTGACCAAGATGGCGGAGCTGGGACTCCGGCGCGGGGAGAACGGGCTGAAAGTTTACGCGATGTGCGAGATCCCGAACAATGTCATCCTCATCGACCGGTTCGCCGAGCACTTCGACGGATTCTCGATCGGCTCCAATGACCTGACGCAGCTTACTCTCGGAGTGGACCGTGACAGCGAGATAGTCGCGTTCGACTTCGACGAACGCGACGAGGGCGTGAAGGAGATGATCCGTCTGGCCGTTGAGGGCTGCCACCGCAATGGCATCCACTCGGGACTGTGCGGACAAGCGCCTTCGGACTACCCGGACATGGCCGAGTACCTGGTAGAGATCGGTATCGACTCGATGAGCCTAAATCCTGACACCGTGCTGAAGACGACGCGGCAGGTGTTGGAGGTGGAGGGCCGCCTGGGCCGCATCCGAAGCGCATAGGTCGCCTGGGCATCGCCTGGCGGTATCAGGCGCGCTGGAGCCAGCTGCGATCGAGATCGGATACCCCGGGACATCCCAACAACGAGAGCGTTCTGCTCATCTCTGTCTCGAAGATGTCGAGCATTCGCTCCACGCCGGCTTCGCCGGCCGCGGCGAGCGCGTACAGATAAGGACGGCCCACCAGCACGGCTCGTGCTCCGATGGCGAGTGCCTTTATGACGTCGCCGCCGCGCCGCACTCCACCGTCCACGAGGATCTCCAACCGGCCCCCTGCCGCGTCGACGACCTCGGGCAGGACCCGCATGGTGGCGGGGGCACCTTCGAGCTGGCGTCCGCCGTGGTTGGACACCACGACCGCGTCGGCCCCCGCGTCGGCTGCCAGAACAGCGTCGTCGCCCGAGAGCACGCCTTTCACCAAGAGAGGGCCGGACCAACGACTTCGGATCCACGCGATGTCGTCCCTGGTGAACGGTGACGCCAGCATCACCACCGCGCCCGCCGAGGTCGCCGCCCCTACGGGGGTTCCACCGGGACCGTCTGCCGCCGGGACGTCTGTCCCCGGAGTCGTCACAGGTGATCCGGGTGCCCTCGGGAACAGCCTCGTCCCGCCACGAAGCATGCGGAGGCTCCATCCTGGATGGGCGAGGAATTGCGGGCCGAGGCGAATCGCCGAGCGTGCGTCGAGCCGAAGCGGCTCTGCCACGCCGTTTCGTACGTCTCGCTCTCGCTTGCCGAGGGCGGGTGTGTCGATGGTGACGACCAGGCCTTCAAACCCGGTGGCAGCGGCCCGGCCCATCAGCTGATCCGCCACGTCACGTTCGGCGGCATACAACTGGAACCAGCGTGGTCCGGGTTCGCCGGCCAAGGCCTCAGGAGGGGTGCCGGCCACGGTGCTCAGCACCGACACGGTCCCTGCTCGCTTTGCAGCCCGGGCAGCTCCGAGCGCGCCGTCGGGGTGCACGAGCTCGACCAGACCGCAAGGGGCGAGCAACACGGGCAGCTCGACCGGCGTGCCCAGAACCGTGGTGTCGAGCCGCGGCCGACCGACCTTCACCGCCATGCGCGGGCGAAAGGCGATCTCGCGAAACGCCCGCTCGTTCTCGCCCATGGTGACCTCGTCCT
>JBELAS010000230.1:0-4251 GCA_049508615.1 Acidimicrobiales bacterium | reverse complement strand
CCCAGGCGGGGTCGCTGGCGATGAACACCGGGATGGCGTTCACGAAGGCGACACCCGCGTCCAGACAGGCCTGGGCGTAGTGGCGCTGAGCCTCCTCCGAGCCCACCGGCAGGTAGCCGACGAGCACGTCCGCGTCCGTGTCGGAGAGCACCTGGGCGATGTCCACGGGCTCCGCCGGGGACTCGTCGATGCTCTGCCTGTAGTACGAGCCGAGCCCGTCGAAGGTGGGCCCACGCTGGACCGTAACGTCGAAATGCCCGACCGACGCGAAGCGGATCGTGTTGTTGTGGCCCGCGAAGACGGCCTTGGACAGGTCGAGACCTACCTTTGTGGCGTCGACGTCGAATGCCGCGACGAACTCGACGTCGCCCACGTGGTAACCGCCCAGTTCGACGTGCATCAAACCCGGAACGGTGTCAAGGGGGTTCGCCTCGCGGTAGTACTCCACCCCCTGCACCAAGGAACTGGCGCAGTTGCCCACACCGGCGATGGCTACCCGAACCTTGTTCATAGACGATCTCCTTCCATCTGTCTCAGATCTTGCGGTTCGACGGCGTTCGCAGCGACGCGGCCCGTGGATGGCGTCGTGCCCCGACCCCGCTCGCCTTCGATCAACCGGTCGAGCCACGAGATGTCGCGTTCGGTGGAGTCGGTCGCGTGTTCCATGAGCGAGCGCGTGTAGACGTCGAACCGGTCGTTGGCCGCGGCCGCCGCGGCACGCGCCTCGGCGAGGCGCTGGGCGAGCTGGGCCCGTCGGCGCTCGAGCAGACGCAGGCGAGCCTGGGGCGGCAGGTAGCGGGCGAAAGCCAAGCGCAGGCCGAAGCTCCTGGCGTCGTCCGTGCTGGCATCGCGTTCGGAGTCCAAGAGGGCGGCGAACTGCCGACGGCCCTCATCGGTGATCCGGTAGACCTTCCGCCCCCTCCTGGAGCGACCGCCGCTCGGACGCCGTGTCCGGAGCGCGGCCCGCTCGCCCGACAGCGACCCGGTCATCGGTATCCGGGAGCCGGCCCGTTCCGGGTCTTCGAGCACCTCCACCGCGCCGTGCCGCTCGAGACGGCTCAGCGCAGGGTACAGAGAGCCGAACGAGACGTTCGAGAGCAGGCCCAGCTCGTCGCGCAGGCGCTTGCGGATTTCGTACCCGTGCAGGGCCTGCGTCTCGAGGAGGCCGAGTATGGCGAGCTCGAGCATCATCCCACCTGGAAGAGGCAGGGCGGACAGGGCCGTCGCCCCTCTCGCTCGTCTGGGTGCGCGCGCCTCGAAACGCCGGGCGATGCATTGCTTTCGAGTGGGAGGTTAGGGCGAGTGTGATACATCGGAAGTACATATCGTATCGATATATCGACCCTCAACGCAACTCGGGCAGTGACTTACCTGGCGAGCCAGGCAAGGCACTGCCCGAGTTGTTTCTCCCGAGACGCTGCGACCCCAATTCGCTCCCTGGCGATCGCCAGGGCGGCCTGCCCGCGGGACTTTTGGTGGGCCCAGGCAGAATGCCCGGCGGTAGCCTGGACGTGATGAGTTTCGGGCCGTCGGCTTTGCGCGGTTTTCCGGTAAGCGGCACCGGCGGCCGTGTCGAGTACCGCTTGGCGCGAAACGCGGTGGTGAGGGAGTTCCGCAAGGGTCGGCTCTCGCGCCTCGACGTCTGCGACGCCCATCCCGAGCTGCTGCGTGCGGCGCGAAACGTAGGTGTGCCGCTGGTCGAGGAATGCCCGATCTGTGAGGAGACGTCGGTGGTCCACGTCACCTACGTGTTCGGCCCGAGACTTCCCGCGCACGGACGCTGCGCATCGAGCCCGGAGGAGCTGGCGCGCCTTTGCGGGCGGGCGGACGAGGTGGCGTGCTACGTGGTCGAGGTGTGCTCTCGCTGTGCGTGGAACCATCTCGCCCGCATGTACCCCGCCGGCGGGCGCTACCGTCACGCTGTGGATGGGCGCGCCCAACTACGCAGCGCGATGAGACAGCATGGTCGAAGTGGTCGGCCACGGCAGGGCCACGGCGATTGAGCGACGAGGAGAGAAGCGCGATGGGAGTGGTCCAGCCAGGCGGAGGTCAAAAGCGCGGTCGTGGACAGGAACGCGGCCAGCGGCCGGGGCCCCCCGGTGGCGGCCGTGGACCGGCCCAAGCGCGCCGGCCGCCGGCCAAGGACGCCGCACGCGGTGCACCTTCCGGACGCGCTGCGCCTGCGACCCGCGGCGGCCGGGGGCCCGGTGCCGGAAAGCCCAAGGGCAGACGCAGCGTCCCGGTGGAGGCGGCCCCGCCTCGTAGGTTCTCGCCCACCACGCTGGCGTTCATATCGGTCGCCGTGGTGGTCGTGGTGGTCGTGGTCCTGGTGGCTGTCAGGGTGACCAGACCCTCGGCCTCCCCCGCGAACAACCTGGCTCCGGTGCGCAGCGCGGCCTCGCCGTCGGTTCTCGCGCAGGTGGAGATCGGGGTCGGCGCCCCCGTCGTCCACGCCGTGGGGCTGCCTTCGTCGGTGAGAGCCCCCTCCTTGGACAAGGGCCAGCCGGCTCTCACGTTCGGAGGGAAGCCGGGGGCCCTTTACATCGGGGGGGAATTCTGTCCGATCTGCGCGGCCGAGCGCTGGGCAATCGTCATGGCCTTCAGCCGGTTCGGCAGCTTCACGGGGCTCAAGGAGACGACGTCCTCACCTTGGGACACTCCTATCGACACGTTCTCCTTCTACGGGGCGACCTATACCAGTAACTACCTCGATTTCCGTCCCATAGAGAACGTGTCGAACGACACCGGCCCCAACGAGGCGGGGAGGAAGATCCTGACGCCGCTCACCTCCCAGGAATCGAGCCTCTGGGCCCAGTACGACTCGCACTTCGGCGTCCAGCAGGGCTTCCCTTTCCTCGACATCGGCAACAAGGTGTTCGTAATCGGTGAAAGCTATGACGGGAGTGTCCTTGAGGACCTGACCCAGGCGCAGATCGCGGCCAAGCTCCAGAACGCGCAGAACCCCATTACCCAGGGCATCGTGGGCACGGCGAACTACCTGACCGCGGCTATCTGCTCGATCACGGGGAACCAGCCCGCCTCGGTGTGCTCCGCTCCGATCGTGACCCAGGCCTCGCACGCTCTCGGCGTGAGCTGAGAGACCCGGACCCGAACACGTGGCTGAGGAGCCCGCCCGGGGTACCGAAGGCGCAGGGAACAAGGTCGACGCGGACTTCGATCCGCAGGCCGATGACGCAGACCTCGAGGATTGGGGCTACGAATCGCCGCTGACCAGGTGGAGTCCGGTCGTGGCGCTGGTGCTCTCGCTCGCCGGGTTCGGCATTTCCCTCTACCTGACCATCGAGCACTACACGGGGAACAGGGCACTGATCTGTCTCGCCAACTCCGTCCTGAACTGCCGGACGGTCACCACCAGCGCCGAGTCGATGCTGTTCGGGATACCCGTGGCGTTGCTCGGGCTGATCTTCTTCACCGTCATGGTGACGATCAACCTCCCTGTGCTGTGGAGGAGCTGGCCGCGATGGCTTGCGTGGTCGCGCCTGGCCATGGTGCTCGGAGGGATGGGCTTCGTCATCTACCTGATCTACGCCGAGCTTTTCATGATCAAGGCGATCTGCCTCTGGTGTACCGGGGTGCACGTCGTCACGTTTCTCTTGTTCGTGCTGGTGGTCTCGTCCTTCCCAGCGGTTGCCGCCAGGAGCGATTAGGCATGTGCGAACAGGCGAGAACCAAGGTCGTCACGGAACGAGGTGGTCCTGTGGCGATCACGCCGACGTCGAAAGGCTCCTCGGGCAATGCCTGTTCGCTCTTCGGCTCCGGCTCGTCGCGATACCGGCCGGGTCGCAGTGCTGTCGGCTGAGCCTGCGTTTGTCGTCGCGACCCCTTCTCGTGGGATTGTCACACGGTGCCCGAAGTAGCACTGGACAGCGGCGCTGAGAGACGTTTCGCGCAGCGTCTGTTCGGCCCGCTCCCCGACCGGTACGACCGGCTGGCCGAGTGGCTCTCGTTCGGACAGAACGGACGGTGGCGGCGGGCCATGGTGACCCAGGCGCTAGACGGCGCACCTGCGCTCGTCTGCGACGTGGCGACCGGCACTGCGGGAGTCGCTCTGCAGCTCGCGTCTCGAAGCAGCACCCGGGTCGTGGGGGTGGACTTGACCGAAGCGATGCTACGGCGGGGCAGGCACAATATGGAGCAGGCCGGAGCCGTCGAGCGGGTCACCCTGGTGGCGGGCGAAGCCGAGCAATTGCCCTTCTCGGATTCGACGTTCGACGCGCTCACCTTCACCTA
>JBELAS010000023.1:0-10868 GCA_049508615.1 Acidimicrobiales bacterium | reverse complement strand
GTTGGCGCACCCGGCGATGGAATCTGTCCCCGATACAACTGGACCGCCCGCTGTCGCTCGCGCATCGTCGCCATTTGCCACCTCCAGAGTCGAGGTGTTGCGACGGCCGGTTGAATTCACCTAGCCTTCACAAATCACATTGGAGACGAACGGCGTGCAGCAGCGGTGGCCTTCGCGCTGTGTTCCCCATCGTTGCGAGGGCCGGTAACACACTGTTCATTCGGGGCACATAACCTCGAGTGCTGTGACCGAGACCCTGGCGGAACCTCCCCGCAGGCTCCCCCTCTCGGGTTGCTTCAACTTCCGCGACCTAGGCGGCTACCCGACAGCCGACGACCGCCACGTCCGGTGGCGCCGGCTGTTCCGGGCCGACGGCCTTACGCGTCTCGACAGCTCCGACTGCGCCTTGCTGGTGGACCTCGGGCTGGCGACGGTGATCGATCTGCGAACCCGTTGGGAGATCGATGAATGGGGCCAATTCCCCGGAGACTCTTTCGAAGTCGAGTACCACCATCTGCCCCTGAGCGACGTGCTCCCACCCGAGGGGGACTTGGCGCGTTACTCGGAGCCGGCGTTCGTGACCGGTCGTTACCGCCAGCTCGTCGCCGACGGGTCGAGCTCGATCGGCCGAGCCCTGGAGGTGCTGGCCGAGCCTGGTGCCTTGCCGGCGGTGTTCCACTGCAGCGCGGGCAAGGACCGCACCGGGGTGCTCGCAGCGCTCGTCCTCGGTTTCCTCGGAGTTCCCGACGACGTGATCGTCGACGACTACGCGTTGAGCGGCGAGGCCATGGTCAGCATGCTCGAGTGGTTGAGGAAGGAGTACGCCGAGGATGCAGAGCTCTACGCTCCTGCCGTGACGTCGGCGCACCCCGAGGCGATGGCCGAGTTCTTGAGTTCGCTTCGCCGAGAGCACGGCGGGTTCGACGAGCTCGCCGCCTCGCTCGGTGTGTCGGGTGCCGTGGAGAGCTTGCGGGCATCGCTGCTCGTCGCTCCCTGATCGGGGCGCTAGGCAGCCTAGGTTGAGCCGGCGAGGATCCGGCCCTCCGAGGCCTCGAGGGCCCGGATGTCCTGAACCTGCGTGGTGAACCACTCAGCCAGGTCGTTGCGGCGGATGACCCGGACGCACGCGTCGCGTCGGCGGCGCCGCTCGCCAGCGGGCATGAAGATTGCCTCGTAGAGCGCGTCGGCCTGCTGCTCGATGTCGAGCGGGTGGACGCTCAGAGCGTAGGCCCCGATCTCGTCGTGGACGCCGGCGTGTTCGGAGAGCACGAGCACGCCGCCGCGTTCGTTGAGGAGCATTCCCTCCTTCGCTACCAGGTTCAGCCCGTCGTGCACGGGGTTCACCATCAGCACGTCGAAGAGCCGGTAGGCAGCGACGGCGTGGGCGAGATTGTCCTCCATACGCAGGTCGATCGGCTGCCACTCGACGTTCCCGTGCTTCAAGTTGATGTCGGCGACCAGCCGGAGGATCCTCTCGGTGTACTCGTTGTACTCCGCAACGTCCTGTCGACTCGGCTGGAGGATCGCCAGGAACGTCACCCTCCCTGCTAGGTCCGGATGCTTCTCCAGCATCCTGTCGTAAGCGAGGAACCCGCGCAGGATGTTCTTCGAGAGGTCGGTGCGATCGACGCGCACGATGAGATGCTCACGCCGGACGTTCTCGAGAGCCTGCTCGTAGTGCGAGACCGCCTCGGATTTCGCAAAGGCTTCCAGCTGCGCGGCGTCGATGGATATCGGGTACCACCGAACGGCCACCGTCCTCCCGTTCACCCACACGGAGCTGTTGGTGAAGTCCACGGGCAATTGAAGAAGCTCCTCACAGGTGAGGAGGAAGTTTCGGGCGTGACGCTCGGTCTGGAAAGCGACGAGATCGTTGCCGACCAGACCCAGCATGAGCTCCTGGCGCATCCATCCGGGCAGCACTCGCCATGCGTCGGGCTGAGGCCACGGTATGTGGATGAAATGCGAGAGGGTCGCGTCGGGTCGAGCTCGGCGCACCATGTCGCCCACCAGGTACAGGTGGTAGTCGTGGATCATCACGGTGCTCGGGCCTGCGTGGTCGTCCATCGCCTCGACGATGGCGTCGGCGAATGCCGCGTTCACGGCTCTGTATCCGTGCTCGAACGCAGCTCGTTCGACGACCGTGATGTTCGGCGCGTTCGAGAGGTCCCACAGGTTGTGCTGGACGAACCAGATGATCGGGTTCGAGATCACCGAGTAGTACTGGTCGAAACTCTCCTGGTCGAGCGCCAGAAGCTTCACTCGCTGCTTGGTGGCGTCGTCGGGGCCGCCGCCCTCAGTGAGGAGGCCCTCGGGGGCCTCGAGGGCAACCGCCCTGTCCTCCTCGGTGCGAGGAGCGCAGATCCACACGCTGTCGGAGAGATGGGGGGAGAGCGCGCTCAGCGCAGTGACGAGACCACCAGAGCCTCTTTGCTGAGTGCGCTCGCCATCAGGCCCAACGGTGAACTCGACCGGACCCCGGTTGGCAGCGATGATCCATCGTCCCCCGCCACCATGTGCACCCGATGCCACGGACCGATTCTGCCCGATCGGCCCGACACCCAAGCCGTCCTCCCAATAAATGGTCTACGACCTGGGTTTCCGCGACCGGTTCTTCGACTTCTCCGGTCCGGTCGCTGGCTCAGCAGAACACGCCGTCGGGCCCGCCCAGCGGGGACCGGGCTATACAGACATGTGACACGGGCGGGGATGCTGCACGCCACCCCGCCGGGGCACCCAGCTCGAGAAGGAGCGCGACATTGACAAGTGAAGACCTTCACGAAACACGCGAGCTGCTCGACGAGGCGACGGTCGACCACCACCGTGCGCTGATCTCGTTGAAGGAGGAGCTGGAGGCGATCGACTGGTACGACCAGCGCGTCGCCGCCACCGACGACCCCAGCCTGGCCACCGTGCTCGCACACAACCGCGACGAGGAGAAGGAGCACGCCGCCATGATCCTCGAGTGGTTGAGACGAAGTGACCCAGTCCTGGACCGGCACCTGCGGACGTACCTGTTCAGCTCGCAGGAGATCATCGAGATGGAGGAGGAGACCGGTGACGGATAGGAGGGACCACCCAACGCTCCTCCCACCGGCCGATCGCCCTCCACCCCGACATCCAGCGCAACCCGAACGCGAGGCCAAGGCCGTCGACGTCCTGCACCAGTCAGGAGTCGGTGGCCCCTACGTCATGGGGGTAGAAGGCTTCGTAGCCGGCACCGGCCGCCAGCTTCGGAGGTCGTCAGAGCGTGTACCACAGCCGAGACGGATACCGTTCTCTCTGTCCTCATCGGCGATGCGTGGCGAGACACCTGGCGTTTCGCGAAAAGGCCGCCAACGTCCGGTCCGAACACTCGGCGAAGTTTCCTCTCCAATTCTCGATATGTGAGAGGTTATGACGATGACACCGCAAGTGACGTCGCCTCTCGACCAGGACGAACCGTCCGAGCCGACAAGCGTGCCCGGTGAAATCACGAGTCCGAAAGCATCGTCGCGCCGCTGGTTGATCGAATGGGCTGTGATCCTGATCGTGGCGCTGGGATTCGCCGTGCTGATGCGGACCTTCGTGGTCCAGACCTTCTTCATTCCGTCGGGTTCCATGCTGCCGACGTTGCAGGTTGGCGATCGGATCCTGGTCAACAAGCTGAGCTACAAGGTCCACGACATCCATCGTGGCGACATCGTGGTGTTCGGTCGTCCGGCACTCGAACCACCCGAGTTTGCCGACCTGGTGAAACGGGTCGTCGGACTTCCGGGTGAGACGATCTCCGCGGTCAACGATCGGGTGTACATCGACGGGAAGGAGCTGAACGAACCGTGGCTCCCAAAGGACACACCTACCCTTTCGTCTCCGAACGACGAACCGTGGAACCTCTCCCATCCCTACACCATCCCCAAAGGTGAGTACTTCGTCATGGGGGACAACCGGACCATCTCTGAGGACAGTAGGTACTTCGGGCCAATTCCCAAGAGCCTGATCGTCGGACGGGTGTTCTTCCGGATATGGCCCTTGTCCCGACTGGGCGGTCTCTGACCGGCTGCTGGCAGTCATCCCTTCTCGGGGTCGTCCCGATCGTCCGGTACGGCATCCCCGCCGTCACCGGTCACCCGTCGATGCTCGGCGGGAGAGGGGCGTTCGGCACCGCCGGCTGGCTCACGGGACCCGACCTCCCCGCAGTCATGAGCTACGCCGGTCTCCTGCCCGTGGCCGCCGCCATCGGTCCGCTCGGTGTTACCGGGACGGGAGCGTCACCTTGCCCATGGCCGTCCATCGGTCCCGATTGGTGCAGACCGTCAGCGTGCCTGCCGCGCGCGAGCGCGTGCCTGATCCGTGACTAGGTCAGCGGATATCGTCTTTGCATGCTGCTCATCCAGCCACCGGTCGACAGCCGGTGCCGGGTCGGTGATCCGACCGTCGAGTCTGCTGCGAGCATGGAGCGTCGTGCCCAGTGAGCCGCCGGGGATCGGACCTGTCAGGTGAAGAGCCTCCATCGCCCGCCGTGGACCTGGGCGTCCGTGGGCTGTGTCGGCTCTACGGGACTGGCCGTCTTCGGCACCCGCGTCGGTGCTGCTCCGCGCGGTGCGCTCTGGTGGTTCTCGGTACCCCACGAAAGCATGTCGGTGCTGGGTGTGCTCTTCTACATGTCAGCGTGCGTCCTGGTAGTGGCCTGGGCAGGGGTGGGCATTCGGGCCCGCGCCGGCCGGCTGACGACACGTCAGGCGTGGCTCCTCCTCGGAGCCTGGGGCGTGCCGCTGCTCTTGGGTCCACCCCTCTTCAGCAGGGATCTCTACAGCTACATCGCCCAAGGCCTCATTGCACATAGCGGCTTGAACCCCTATTCGGTGGGACCCTCGGTCCTCGGCACGGGTCCGGTCGTCGACTCGGTCGCCAGCGTCTGGCGGCACACCCCGACGCCGTACGGGCCGCTGTTCGTGACGGCCACGCGAGCCATTGCCGCGGTCTTCGGGACGTCGATCACCGCCGAGGTGCTCGCTCTGCGCGGCCTCGAGATGGTCGGGGTGGCGATGACCATGTGGTTCCTCCCACGCCTGGCCAGGAACCTCGGTGCCGAGCCCGGGATGGCGCTGTGGCTCGGAGTACTGAGCCCGTTGGCATTGTTCAGTTTCATCGCTTCCGGCCACAATGACGGGCTCATGCTGGGATTGCTCGTCGCCGGTCTCACGCTGGCGAGTGAAAAGAGGCTGACGGGAGCGATCTTCCTGTGCTCGCTGGCCATGACCGTGAAGGTCCCGGCCGCCGCCGCGATCGCGTTCGTGGGCCTCGGGTGGCTGCGCTCGACCAGCGGTCGTGAACGGCTAGGGGCGCTCGCCCGAGTTGTAGCCATACCAGTGGCTACCGTCGTGGCGGTCACCTGGTCGTCAGGCCTCGGATGGACATGGCTCAGCCCCGACGCGTTGCGAACTCCCACCGAGCTCCGAGTGCTGCCCACCCCGTCGGTGGCGCTCGGGACGCTGCTTTCCCACATACTCGGTCTCGTGGGCGTCCACTCCGGTCGGTCTGCGACCATCACCGTCACTCAAGCGCTGTTTGCCACGGGGGCGGTGATCGCCATCTTGTGGTTGGCGCTGCACGTGCACCGGTTCGACGAAGTGCGTCTGCTCGGCTGTGCACTGACCGTGTTGGTCCTGGCCAGCCCCACCGTATGGCCCTGGTACTTGCTGTGGGGGTTGTCGCTGCTGGCTGCCACGCCTGCGCAGCGCTCGAAGGTGGTGGCCGTGGGAGTGGCCCTCGCCATGCTCGTCGTGGGACCCAGCGGGACCCCGGTGCTGCAGGGGAACGCCTACCTGGTCGTGGTTGGGGCCTGCGTCGCTGGTGGCATTTGGCTCGTGCGGCAACGTCGCTGGACGGCCGTGATGCTGGGGCCCGTTGTCTGAGCTCTTGACCAATCCCACCGGCACGGCGCTCGACACCGGCGCCGATACCGACCTGGCTGCCGGCCGTCATGCGGCTGTCACACACCGCCGTCTCAAGCGGCGCCTCCCGGCCCTCGTCCGCCCGACGGTCGTCTATGCGATCTCGCGTGTCGTCACCATGGCCGCCATGGCCGTGGCCGCGCCGATCGCGCATCTGTCGTTCGCCGGTGCCGTCGATCGCTGGGACACCCGTTGGTTCCTGCGGGCGGCGGCCAACGGCTGGCCACGGCACCTGCTCACCGTGCACGGGCACGTCACCGGCACGACGATCGCCTTCTTCCCGCTGTTCCCGCTCATGACGCGGTGGCTCGCGGACCTGAGCGGAGCCTCACTCCTGCTGACGGCCGCCACGCTGTCGACCGTCACAGGGCTGACCGCCGTGGTGGCGGTATGGATCTTGGTACGCGACTACGCGGGCTCGCAGGCGGCTGACCGCGCCACGTTGCTGCTGGCGTTGTTCCCAGGCACCTTCGTCTTCAGCCTGGCCTACGCGGAGGGGATCGTCATCACCCTGGTGGCCTGGGGGCTCGTGGCCTTGCGTCACCGACGCTGGGTGCTCGCCGGCCTGGCTGGCGCGCTCGCCACAGCCGCCGCCCCGGTGGCGCTGGCGTTCGAGGTCAGCTGCCTGTGGGCGGCCTTGGTCGAATTGCGTCGTACGCGCCGTTGGCGTCCGCTCGCGGCACCGGCGCTCGCGCCGGCCGGATTCGTCGCTTACCAGCTCTGGCTCTGGCGACATACCGGCAACTTCTGGGCGTGGAAACTCACCGAACGCGGCGCCTGGCACAGTTACCTGTCGGCGGCGTACCCGCTGCACGTCGGGTCGTGGTTCGTCACCCACCCGCTGGCGAGCACCGCAAACATGAATTTGATCGTGGCGGGGACGGTGGTGGCAGCTGTGGGTGCCGCCTTCGCTATCCGTGACCGTCAGCCGGGCCCACTCCTTCTCTACGGACTTGCCGTGTCGGCCGCGGCGCTGCTCACGGCTCCGGTGGGACTGCGGCCGCGGCTCGTCCTCGACGCCTTCCCGTTGCTCGTTGCGATCGGGGTGCACCTCCGGGGAAGGTGGTTCCGAGTTGTCGTCGTCGCCTCGGTTGTCGGCCTCGTAGCGTTGACGGTCTACTCGGTCGACACCTTCGCCGTGTTCCCGTAAGACGCCACGTGTCCTTGCGCGCCTGATATCGGTGGCGGGCCTGGCGACGTCAGCCCGTCACATCGGCTCGGCCGGACCCCACGCTAACGTATGCCGAGACCAGCTCCGGAGGCGGACTTGGACACGGCAGTGGGTGCTTCCCCCGGGACAGGGGTGATCGCCGCGGAGCCGCCCGTCGGTAACAGCGACAGACGGGTTCGGTCGATGATCGTGCCACTGTTGTGCACCAGCGCGTGGATCTTGTGGTCGTATCTACGACTTCGACCGCCGGCCTCGGTCACCTCCACCCGCCCATCGCTCGCACGGTACGGGCCCTGGGCCTATAGCCATTTCTCCTATTCGGATCTTCTCAGCCTGTATCGAGTTCACCACCTGGCCGACCACGCCTTCCCCTACGTCCACACCGTCATCGAATACCCAGTGGTGACCGGACTCTTCATGTGGTGCGCGGCGTGGATGCCGGGCGTCGGAGGCTACTTCCTGGCCAGCTGCGTCGGACTCTTCGCCTGTGCACTGGGCAGCGTCGTGTTTCTCCACCGGACTTCACCTAGGTGCGCGTGGGCGTTCGCCCTATCGCCGTTGCTGCTGGTCTACTCCCTGCTCAACTGGGATCTGATCGCCATCTTCTTCATGCTGGCCGGCTGGGACTACTTTCGCAGGCGGAGATACGGCTGGTCCGGTGTGCTGTTGTCGCTGGGGGTGTGCAGCAAATTCTTTCCCGTCATACTGCTCGTCTTTTGCGTGGCGGCCTGCTTCGTAGACCGCAAAGACCGCGTCGCTCGGCGCGGCGCAGCAATAATGTTGGGCGCCGCCACGCTGACGGCCGTGATCCTGAACTTGCCGTTCGCCCTGATCAACTTCTCAGGTTGGGCCGACTTCTTCAGCTTTAACGCGACACGCGGCGCTGATGTCGGACTCCTCTTCGAACTTCATCTGGCTTCCACCTGGCCGGTCGCCCTCGTCGACGTCGTCAGCGCTTTGCTGGTTCTGGCCGCGATCGTCGTGCTTGCACGTTGGGTGCTCCGAGGTGTCCCCGCAGCCACCGCCGCGGCCGCCGCCCTGGCCTTCTTCATGCTGATGAACAAGGTGTTTTCCCCCCAGTACATGCTGTGGGTCTTCGTGTTCGGATTGCTGGCGGGATGGCCCGGCTGGACACTGGCATCGGTGACGGTCGCCGGCCTCACCGACTACGCGAACGCGATGATCACCCTTTACTTCGTGTCGATCCACGCTCACGTCTTCACCTGGTATTTCCGCACGGTGTTCCCGCTCAACCGCGCCCTTCGCATGGCGGCCATCGCCTGCGGCCTGCTCGCTTCTATATGGGGGGTATGGCGCGACCCGACCGGCACGTGGCACCGTCTTCGCAGGGAACTCGCACCCCCACTCGGGTCCGAGGCGGTGTCCGAGCTGGCCGGGTGATGCCTCGCTGACGGCACAGGTCTACCTGCGACAGTGAGAACCTCTAACCCACCTGCAGCGCGGACGTGCTGAGTGATCTGGGGTTCGCCGTGTAGGCCGCCACCAACCATTGAACGCCACTCGAGGCCGTGTACGTGACGACCGGCGAGTACAAGGTGACGGTCATCTCGGCGTGGGGTGGTATCGACTCCATCCGACCGTCGCGCGGAAGCCAGAACCCAGCCGGATGCGATCCCATGGTAACGAGAACGTGCGGCACTTCGGGTACGTCGGTGAGATTGCGTACTGACAGCGTGATGGCCGTCAGCTTCGTGCCGTCGGCTGCGGTGTCGACATGGCGCACCGTCAATTCGAGCGGGGGGTTGGTGAAAGCGAGGACGGCGACAACGGCTGCTGCGAGCGCCGGAACGACGCACACTGCCGCTGGCAACGACGATCTCCAGCGGTTAGCGGGTCTGTCCAGAGCGACCGGCGGGCGTTCTCCTTGGACCCCGACAACTGTGAAGGCAGCAAGAAACGCAACCGGGAGGAAGTCGATGAGGTAGCTCGACAGGCTTCGTGCCGAGAAGAACATGGAAAGGGGCAGCACTATCAACCACACGCGCTTCATTCGCGGGTAGGTCACCACGAACATGGCCAGGACAGTCAGGTACACAAGGACACCGCAGAACGTCAGGTAGGTGAGGTCCACTCCCCTGACGATTCCGTGAGTCGCCAGCGAAACGAGACCCTGACCATCGGCCACCAACGGTTCCACCAACGGTGTGAACGTCCCATGCAACCACGCGCTCGGATGCCAGACGATGAAAGGCAGGTTGACGGCTGCGAACGCGGCGAGAACTATCCCGGCATAACGAGCGGCCATGCGCAGTGGTCCTCGCCCGGCACGCCGCGCCTCCGTGGCGACACCGATGACGAGAAACGGCACACAGAACCACGGGCTCTGCTTGACAGCGCAGGCGAGACCGAGCGCTACGGGACCGATCCAGGCGGCCACACCCGCCCGCCGGCCGCCGCCGTAGCGGTCCCAGCGCCAAACGGCGAGCACCAAGAACGGCAGGAACATGGCGTCGGTCCCACCAGAGCTGAAGATTCCGACGAACAACGGGGTGAGGATCAGCAGCCCCGCCAACCAGCGCATTGCCGTCGGCAGGAGCATGAACAACAGCACCCCGGTGACGAGCCAGGCCACCAGGTCCATCCAGTCGACGATCTGGTGCCGGAACCCGAGGAGCATTGCCGGAACGACGAGGAGGAAGGAGCCGGCCGGGTAGGACACGTCGGTTATGTGGCCCCCGGTGACGGTGTACGTCCAGTATTGGTCGGGGACGTTCAGCAGCTTGTGCGCCGCTGACATGGACACCGAGTAGGGATCCCTCCCGTGCAGCAAGGCCTGGGCGGCCACGTGGTCGAAGGCGGCGGAGTCGGTCGTGTAGAAGTGGCGTGTGTGGATGACGCCGTACTGCGAAGCCACCACCGACACCACGACTCCAGCGAGGGACAGCAGCTGGAAGTTGCGCGACCGTGGAGTCCTCGACAGCCACGAAGAGACGATCCCGGCGATGGCGGCGAGGACTAGAACCAGCGCCATCACCGTCAGCATTCGAGACGACCACCACATCCCCCAGGTGCTCAGGCCACCTGCCATGACGCCGAGCCACACCATGCTCCAGGCGCAGCGCTCCGCCACCTGCGTATCGGCCCCCTCTGATGACGCGCCCGTGTCCGTTGCCGGCATCTGGCCTTCGATGGCAGCGGGCGCGTCGGAGGCCACGTCGCGGAGCACAGAGAGTTCTTTGAACTGGCTCATGTCGATTAACCCTGTCGGAACGAGTCAGTTCAGTCTGCCACCGGCCTAGCCGTGCCGCGCTACTCGGTCATCCAGCCGCTACGAGCGCGAACACGACCTCGAAGCGACGGCCTTCTCTCTCGCTGGGGCTACGGCAGGGAGATTGCGTCGGGCTCTGCTGATCTGACGTCGGTCTCGAGCGGCGAACGATCGCCATCCGGTGCCAGCTCGGGCACGCTGGCACGGTGGGAAAGATCAAGAACCGGGGACATCGTCCCCAGGCACACTCACCGACGGTGACTCCGCGAGCGAGCGGCTCGATCCACAGGTCCAGGTCATACCTCGGCACCGCCGTAGTCATCCGTCAACCGTTCGT
Source organism: Acidimicrobiales bacterium (assembly GCA_049508615.1). Classification (GTDB taxonomy): domain Bacteria; phylum Actinomycetota; class Acidimicrobiia; order Acidimicrobiales; family UBA8190; genus Bog-564. The sequence continues at coordinate 195 of JBELAS010000023.1, read as the reverse complement.
AGCGCTGGTCCATCAGGGGAGACGAGATGATGAAATCAGCGGTGGCGCGATTGGACGCGATGGGAATATTCCAGACCACAGCGATGCGCAGCAGGGCCTTCACATCGGGATCGTGCGGCTGCGGTTCGAGGGGATCCCAGAAGAAGACCAGCATGTCGATCGAGCCCTCCGTGACCATCGCACCGATCTGAAGGT
>JBELAS010000229.1:0-3253 GCA_049508615.1 Acidimicrobiales bacterium | reverse complement strand
ATGGTCGTCGACATCGGCGGAGGCACCACGGAGGTGGCAGTCATATCCCTCGGCGGGATCGTGACCAGCCAGTCGGTGCGCATCGGCGGCGACGAGCTCGACGAGGCCATCATCTCTTACATAAAGAAGGAGTACAGCCTGGCTCTCGGTGAGCGCACGGCCGAGGAGATCAAGATCGCCCTAGGCTCGGCGTTCCCGCTCGAAGAAGAGCTGCACGCCGAGATCCGCGGTCGCGACCTCGTCACCGGCTTGCCGAAGACGGTGGTCGTTTCGACCGAGGAGATCCGGAAGGCAGTCGAGGAGCCGGTGTCGGCCATCATCGACGCGGTGAAGGTGACGCTTGACAAGACACCTCCCGAGCTCGCAGCCGACATCATGGAGCAGGGGATCGTCCTCACCGGTGGGGGTGCCCTCCTGCACGGCCTCGATGCCCGCCTGCAGGACGAGACGGGCATGCCGATGGTCGTGGCCCGCGACCCGCTCAACTGCGTCGCCGTCGGCAGCGGGCAGTGTCTCGAGGAGTTCGAAGCCCTCAAGCAGGTTCTCATCACCTCCTCGGCCGGGTGATGGGTGTCCGCGCCCTGCGCGGCACCCTCTGAGCGGAGCCGACGTGGCCAGGCGGAGACGCTCTCGGCGATCAAGGCGCAGTGTGACCATCGGGCTCCTGGTTCTAGCGTCGATCACGATCATCACCCTCGACTACAGAGGCGGTGGGCAGAGCGAGATCTCAGCGCTCAAGCGCGCGGCTCATGACACGTTCTCCCCGGTCCAGCGCGGCGTGGACGCGGTCGTACGTCCGATCGGGAGCTTCCTCGCCGGTGCGGTCCACTACGGCTCGGTGGAGCAGCAGAACGCCAACCTGCGGACCGAGATCGGGCGCCTCGGGCGCCAGGTGCTCGAGGGTCGGGCGAACCGGCAAGAGCTCCAGCAGCTCGATCAGCTCGATCATCTGCCGTGGACGGACGGCATCCAGACGGTCACCGGCGAGGTGGTGGGGTTCAACACCTCCAACTTCGCCGCCACGGTCAGCCTGAACGTAGGGACCTCGAAGGGTGTCGACGTGGGCATGCCGGTCGTGGGCGGGACCGGCCTCGTGGGACAGGTGACCGAGGCCTGGAAGTCGGGCAGCACGGTGCTCCTGATCACCGACCCGCGCTCCGCCGTCAGCGTGCGCTTCGGGTCCCCCGGCGGGTACGCACTGGCCCAGGGCGAGGGGGTGGGCAAGGCCCTCGGTGTCCAGTACGTCGTCCCCGGCACGGCGCTCGGTCGCGGGGAGGTCCTCGTGACGAGCGGATTGCAGAACGCCTCGTTCCCTGCGGACATCCCTGTGGCGAAGATCACCTCTTTCTCCTCCACCCCTTCGTCCACGCAGGAGGCCGTGAGCGCTCAGCCTGTCGCGGACCTGCCCGCGCTCCAGTACGTCGACGTCATGCTGTGGTACCCGGGCCAGTGAGCTGGCGATGACGACCGCAGCCGTGGCGCGTTCGACGATCGTGGTCTTCGTGCTGCTGGCGGTGCAGCTCACGCTGCTCGACTCGGTGAGGGTGGCGGGAGCTCATCCCGACGTCATGCTGCTGATCCCGGTGGCGGCCGGCTACCTGGGCGGGCCCGAGCGCGGCGCCGCGTTCGGCTTCGCCGGGGGGCTCGTCGCCGACCTGTTCCTGCCCACCACGTTCGGGCTCTCCGCGCTCGTGGGATGCCTGCTCGGCTACGGCGTGGGCCTGGCCACCGCGGGCCTCGTGCGCAGTTCTTGGTGGCTGCCGCCGGTCGTGGCCGCCACCGCGACCGCAACGGGCATGGTCGCGTTCGCGATCCTGGGAGCCTTGCTCGGAGAGCCCGAGCAGCTCACCATCTTCTTGGCGCCGGCGCTGTCGGTGGCCGTCCCCGCCGCCGCCATCCTGGCGATCCCCGTGCTGCGCTTCGCGGCGTGGGCGGTTCCCCCCGCCTCGGCCGGTGCCACGCGTACTGGAGGCATCAGGTGAGGCGTCGAAGTCGCTTTGCCCGGAACTTGCGCCCAGCCGACGAGGCGCGCCGCCGGCTCCGGGTGCCGTTCACCGGGAGAGAACCGCGCCTTCGGGTGCCGCGACGGAAGTGGCACAAGGGGTTTGCTCGACCTCTGCGGACTGCCGACACGCCTCGAAGGTCCGTGCACCGTCGTGTGCCAGGTGGTTCCGGGGGTTTTCGCGGCATGGGCAATTTCGACCTCACCAGGCTCCGGCACCCCTTACGAGGGGGACACCTCTACCCGAAGCCGCGCAAAGCGCGTCCCACCAAGACGACCGGGCCGAGCGGCCCGAGGATGCGTCCGCGGCGCTCGGTCGTCGAACGTGTCGTGCCCAGCGAGCCATCGCCTGCGCGCACAGTGGTACGGCTGCGGGTGGTGGGAGTGCTCGTCGCCGCACTCTTCTCGCTCATGTTCGTCCGGCTCTGGTACCTGCAAGTGCTCGACACCAAGGGGTTCGCCCAGGCCGTGACACAGAACCAGGTCCGAAACGTCGAGGTCGCGGCTCCTCGTGGCCTCATCCTCGACCGCAGCGGCCAGATCATCGTGGACAACCAGGTGACCGAGAACATCACGTTGTCACGCGTCTCGGCCCAGCAGCACCCCGAGGTGCTGGGACAGCTCGCCGCCCTGCTCGGGATCACCCCGGCGCAGATCCAGGCAGACCTGTCGAACACGCAGTACAGCCTGTACAAGCCGGTGCCGATCATGGTGAACGCGCCGATCTCCGACGTCCTCTACATAGGTGAGCACTCGGCGCAGTTCCCCGGCGTCTCGGCTACCGCTGACACCACCCGCACCTACCCGATGGGCCAGACCGGGGTGCAGATGCTCGGCTACGTCGGGGGGATCACGAGCAGCGAGCTCAGTGCCAACAAGTCCCAGGGCTACCAGCTCGGTGACCTCTACGGTCAGAGTGGGCTCGAGAACCAGTACCAGAGCGCTCTTCGGGGGGCCCCCGGTGTGAATCGGGTAGAGGTGGACGCGCAGGGAGACGTGGTCGGCTCCCTGGGCGAGACCCAACCCTCGTCGGGCGAGGACCTGGTGACGAACATCGACGCGGGGCTCGAGCAGACGCTCCAGCAGGCACTCGACACGGAGATCGCTTCGTTGAACGGGAGCTCGAGCGGGGGTGCCGCGGTGGCCCTCGACCCCCAGACCGGGGCGGTGCTGGCGCTCGTGTCCTCGCCCACTTACGACCCGACGTGGTGGACGAACGGGATCTCCAACGCCCACTACCAGCAGCTCGAG
>JBELAS010000228.1:0-3278 GCA_049508615.1 Acidimicrobiales bacterium | reverse complement strand
TGTCGTACGCGGTAGAGCCCGAGCCCCTCGACACCGCGGGGGCCGTCCGCTTTGCCGCCGACGGAGCAGTGGCGGAAGAGACCTTCGTCGTCGTGAACGGGGATGTGCTCACTGACGTCGACGTCTCGGACCTGATCGCCTTTCACCGTCGGCACGGCGCGGCGGCGACCATCCACCTGACTCCGGTCGAGGATCCGTCACGCTTCGGCGTCGTGCCCGTCGACTCCGAGGGCAGGGTCATCTCGTTCATCGAGAAGCCCCCGCCCGGAGAGGCACCGACGAACCTGATCAACGCCGGCACCTACGTCCTGGAGGCCGAGGTGCTCGAACGGATCCCGCTGGGCCGGCGAGCTTCCATCGAGCGCGAGACGTTCCCCGCGCTGGCCGCAGACGGCGCGCTCTACGCCCAGGCGAGCGACGCCTACTGGTTGGACACGGGGACTCCCGACGCCTACTTGCGTGCCAATTTCGACCTGCTCGACGGCACCCGAGGATCGCTCCCGACTCCCGGCGCCCGCCGCCTGGCCGAGCAGGTATGGGTGCTCGGCGTCCCCGATGTGCAAGGCGAGGTAGGCCCCTGCAGCTTGGTCGGGGATCATGCTCGTGTGGCCGTCGGAAGCGTCGTCCGCCGAAGTGTCGTGGGCGCTCACTGCAGCGTGGAAACCTCGGCCGTGGTCGACGGCTCGGTGCTATTGCCTGGTGCTCGCGTCGGTGCCGGGGCACATGTGGTCGGCTCGATCGTCGGGCACCGCGCCCATGTGGGTGAGCGTTGCCAGCTCGAGCCCCTCACCGTGGTCGGTGACGAAGAGACGTTGCCTCCCGGGACCCGCCTGGCCGGCGCCCGCGTCCCCGTCGAGGCGACGCAGTGACCGCCCGGCAGGGCGGACGATCTTCCGATCCCCTAGGCAGACGCGATGCCCGCCTCGAGGTGCCGATATGACCCGCGGCCGCCACCGCGTGCTCGTCACCGGAGGCGCGGGTTTCATCGGGTCCAACCTCGTGGACCGGTTGCTCGCTGAGGGCCATCACGTGGATGTCGTGGATGATCTCACCACCGGGTCTCTGGCGAACCTGGCAGAGGCGCGCGCAGAGCCTGCGCACGAGATGACCTTCCACCAACTCGACGTCCGATCGGGAGCGCTGGTGGAGGTCATCGCCAGGAGCCGGCCCGAGGTGATCTACCACCTTGCTGCCCAGGCAGACGTCCGGGTGTCGGTCGAGCGCCCCGTGTTCGATGCCGAGGTCAACATCCTCGGGATGCTCCGGGTGCTCGAGGGAGCGCGCGCCGCGAGCGGTGCTCGAGTGGTGTTCGCGGCGAGCGGGGGGACCCTCTACGGCGAGGTGCACTCCGAAGACCTACCCGTGCGCGAGTCGCACGAACAGCGGCCGTTGTCCTGCTACGGCGTGTCGAAGAAGTCGGCCCTGGACTACCTCTTCGCCTATCGCGAGCTGCACGCCGTCGAGTTCTGCGCCCTGGCGCTGGCGAACGTGTACGGGCCGCGCCAAGATCCCAACGGGGAGGCCGGGGTGGTGGCGATCTTCGCCGACCGGCTGCTGCGGGGCGAGGCGGTGACGATCTACGGCGACGGTGAGCAGACCCGGGACTTCGTCTACGTCGACGACGTGGTCGACGCGTTCGTGCGGGCGTCGACGCACGGCGGGGGGCTCGTGTTGAACATAGGTACCGGCCGGGAGGTGTCGGTCAACGAGCTGGCGACGGTGATGGCCGACCGGGCCGGGGCGAGCACGCCCCCGGTTCACGCCCCACCCAGACCGGGGGAGCTGCGCCGCAATGCTCTCGATCCCGAGCGTGCTGCCATCCATCTCGGCTGGAAGCCGTGGACGTCGCTGGCTGAAGGAGCACAGGCCGTCTTCGACCACCTACGGCGCTGAGGGCTCGACAAGCATCCAGGAGGCCCCGCACATCAACGGAAGAGGTCCTCCGCCGGAGGGCGGACCACCTCAGAGCCGATCGAACTGGTTCGCAGCCATCCGCTGTCCAACCCGCGCACCACCGCCACGGGGATCCGAGCGGTCTTTCCCATGACGAGCTCGGCTGCCGAAGCGATCTCGTCCGCCACGCAGATCTCGGTGGCGACGAGCTCGCGGCCGAACGAGTCGGTAGTCCCGCGCAGATCCAGAACGCTTCCTATTCCAGCGCAACCGATGGCCACGTTCACGACTCCGTGGCGCCAGGGCCGTCCGAATGTGTCTGAGACCACCACACCGACCTTCACTCCGGCGGTTGCTCGTAGCCCGTCGCGAATACGCCTGGCGGAACGGTCGGGATTCTCGGGCAGGAGCGCTGCATATCCCCGCTCTACGTTGGAGAGGTCGACACCGGAGTTCGCGCAGACGAACCCGTGCCTGGTCTGTGTCACGAGCAGCCCGCCGCGCCGACGCAGGACGCGGACCGCCTCGCTCTCGATCAGGCGCGCTCGGTCGCTCGGATCCTCGGGATCGAGCGGCACGACCCGCCCTTCTGCTTTGGAAACGATCTTCTGGGTGACCACCACCACGTCGCCGTCGGCGAGCGTCGCGTACCGGGCGATCAGCCGGGCGAGATCGGCTCCCCGTCGGATCTCCCTTAGCCCGGTCACCGGCAGCACGGTCAAGGCACCCGGTGTTGGAGAGGTTTCGGTCACTTCGTGCTCGATGAGGTGCCCGCGGCGGCGTGGAGCACCACGCGTGCCAGCGTGGCTGCATCGTCGAGGGTGTGCATGATCGTGGGTGTCACCACGCAGTGTGCTCCAGTCGCTTCGACCTCCGCCGCCAGGTCTGCGTCGGCTTCGTCTATGACGAGTGTGGCGGCCAACTGCGCGTACAACCGCGCCACCCCCACCACCGACGACCCGTGGCCCAGCTCGGCGAGGAGTCTGTCCGCTGGGCCCTTCAGCGCGGCACCGGCGACGATGGGAGAGATCGCCACTACGTCCTCGCGCCGAGCAGACAGGACGTCTGCGACTCCGGGCACTGCCAGGATCGGACCGATCGAGACGACGGGATTCGAGGGGCAGATGACCAAGGTGCCGGCTCGGCTGAGCGCCTCGAGCACTCCCGGTCCCGGCTCTGACTGAGCGGCGCCCTCGAAGCGCACTGCTTCCACGGCCACGTCGTGGTGGCGTCGCACGAAATAGTCCTGGAAAGAGACCTCCGGGCCCCCGGCGAGCTGGAGGCGCGTGCGCACCGGATCATCCGACATCGGCAGGAGGCGAACTTCCACGCCCATGGCCTTGGTGATCTCGGCGGTCACCTGAGAAAGCGGAGCGCCGTGTGCG